>CANHJA010000051.1 GCA_947460795.1 Bacteroidota bacterium
TATCATTATAATGAAGGGATTTTAGAAGGAGAATCTATCAGTTTTTCTCAAAATGGAATTGAAATTGAAAAAGGAAATTATCATCTCGATTTAAAAGAAGGCGATTGGATTGAAAATTATGATTCAGGGAAATTGAAAGCAAAAGGGAAATATATAGCGGGACAAAAACAAGGGACTTGGAAGTACTTCGATGAGAAAACTGAAAAGTTGGAAAAAAGTGTCGTTTTTAAAAATGGTATAGAAAAGACTAAATCAAAATGATTTTAGAAGATTTTAAACAAATTAAACATTTTATTTTTGATATTGATGGGGTATTAACCGATGGTTCATTACTGCTGTTATCTGATGGTCAATATCTAAGAACAATGAATATCAAAGATGGATATGCGTTGCAATTAGCTATTAAAAAAGGATATTCCATTACAATCATTTCTGGAGCCACCGGCGATGTTTTAAAATCTCGATTTGCAGGATTAGGCATCACTGATGTGTATTTAGGCATTTCTCAAAAACTGGCACTATTACAGAAAATCTCTTCTGAAAAAAATATTGATACAGCATGTTGTTTATATATGGGCGACGATATGCCTGACGTAGATGTGATGCAAACTGTATTTTTACCAACTTGCCCTGCCGATGCATGTGACGAAGTAAAAGCAATTTCTAAATATATTTCTTCTAAAAATGGTGGGAAAGGATGTGTACGGGATGTAATTGAAAAAGTATTGAAATTAAATAACGATTGGGAATAATCTCTATTTTGAATAAAAAATATTATTGAAAAAAAAAGTTGTCATTTCTGACAACTTTTTTTTTATTTATGAAGAACTTAATTAATCTAATTGGAAGGTAATTGGCAAACTGTAAGCTACTCTTACTTTCTTACCATTTTGTTTTCCAGGATTCCAACTAGGTAACCCTTTTACAATTTTGATGGCTTCTTCATCACAACCATAACCAATACCTCTAGCCAATTTTACATCAGTAATACTACCATCGTCATTTACAACAAAATTGATTGTTACTCTACCAGTAGTATTTGCATCAACAGCTTGTTTAGGGTATTTTAAGTTTTTTTGGATGTAAGCAAATAAAGCTTCTTCACCTCCAGGAAATTCAGGCATTTGTTCTACAAATTCTAAAATTTCATCATTTTTTTCCACTTTAGATTCAACTACTGCAGGCCCTTTGTCTGGTATTACTGGTGCATCTAATTTAGCATTTTCATCTCCAGCAACAGTAACCGTACTAGCAGTTGCTTTTTCTAATTCTTTTTTTGGTGGTGGTTTTTCATCTTCTTGCACCAATTCCGCTTTTTTAATAACCGGTGGAGTAAATTTCACTTGTGGTTTTACTGGCGGCGGGGGAGGTGGCGGGGGCGGGGGAGGTGGTTTTTTCTCATCCATTGGAGGAGGAGCAATTAATTCTGTAATTTTTGGTTTATTGACCTTTTTGGGTTTAATGTCTTTTAATAAACCACCAATTACAGGAACTGCCACTAAAACACCAGCAATAGCTACACAACCAATAATTGCATTGCGTAATCTTTTTTCGTAGTTTTTTCGAAGCTCATAAGCTCCGTATGTTTTGTTACGTCCCTCAAAAATAATATCGAGGACGTCTGATTTTAGTATGTCTTTAGTTTCCATTTTTTAGCTTTTTTAAATTATGATGCTAAATCGTTTTATATTCCATAAAATTATTGAGCTCCACCTGCATTTGCTGCTTCTGTTGCAGAAATAAATCCTTTGTCAACTTCAGTAATATCTATCAATGCATATGTAGTAATACCATTTATTTGCATTTCATCTAAAATATTTACCATGTCTACATATTCACTATTTTCTGCTGGCTTAATCAAAATAACAGGCTCATCTTTTGGATTGTGTCCTGCAGCACCATTGTTGCGCTCTTCGTAAACACGTTTTTTTAATGCGATGATAGCGTCTCTGATTCCGTTTTTATTTTGAAAATAAGTAACTTTCACATCAGGTGGATTCATTGGATCATCTGCAATACCAGTATAATAATAAACACGATGTTCTTTACTTAACAAAATGGTCATTGCAGTATAATCTTTTACTTTATTTTTATCTTTCTCTTCAACCTTTTTTTCATCAACAGGCATATTTATCTCCATGGTTTTTGGTTTAGCCATGGTAGTAGTAAATATAAAGAAGGTGATTAATAGGAATCCTAAATCCACCATAGGTGTTAAATCAATTCTGGTAGAAAGTTTCTTGCCTTTTTTGCCGCCTTTCTTCCCACCTGATTTCTCTTGTATTTCTGCCATTTCCTAATTTATTTATTTAATTAGTTAATAAAATTAATTTGCTTTTTTATTTTCTTCATACGCATCTGTTCCTTCAGGTATTGCTTCTAAAGAAGTTAACAAGTTAAAACGGTCAATGCCATTTCTTGTCAACGTTTTTATTACATTTTTTACTTCAGGATAGACTGTTGCTCCATCACATTTTATACAAATACGAGGGGCATGTCCTTCTGTTTGACCAGCAGATCGTGCAGCTTGAACCCAATATCCCAATTCATTCGTTTCAGCAACAAATGATGTATCTATAGGAATTCCAGTAAATGCATATTCACGTTGTTGCATTGGTTCTACATCTAAATAAGCTTTCATTTGATTGAAAGGCAATCCAAATGAAGCTCCATTTACAAAAGAAGCTTGCTCTTCGGGTGTTAAATTTAAACCTTTTGCTTTGCTAATTTCTTCTATTAATATTTTTTTAGCTTTTTTATTATCATAGTCAAAAAATACTTTTCCTTTAGAATCTACTGTCAAAAGAATTGAATTTTCAGGCATGATAATGTCTGATATTGAAGAAGGAGTTTTTACAACTACCGGCTCATCGGGTTTAAATTTTGTAGCCAACATGAAGAAAGTAAGTAGCAAAAACGCTACGTCACACATGGCAGTCATGTCGATGTGCGTACTTTTTCTTGGAAGTTTGTGTGCCATTTATTTTTAATTTTAAATTATGAATGATAAGTTATTAAATTTCGTAATGGTTATTCATTGGATTAACCACTAGCCATTAATCATTATTTAAAATTTGCTTTGAAACTTTGCTCTAAAGTAAATCCACTTTCATCAATACCATAAGTTACATTATCAATGATTGTAGTGAAGAAGTTATAAGCTAACATAGCAATAAATGAAGTACCAATTCCTAACGCAGTGTTTACTAACGCCTCAGAAATACCAGCAGCTAATGCATTTGCATCAGGCGCACCTGCATTTGCCATTGCTGCGAAGGCACGAATCATTCCCATTACGGTACCAAACAAACCTAATAAAGTAGCAGCTGAAGTTATTGTGGCTAAGAATACCAAGTTTTTTTCCATCATTGGTAATTCTAACGATGTTGTTTCTTCAACTTCTTTTTTAATAGAAGCTAGTTTTTGTTCTGTATCTAAAGTTGTGTTAGAAGCCATATCTTTATATGTTTTTAAACCAGCTTTCATTACATTTCCTACGCTTCCAGCTTGTTTGTCACACTCAGACATAGCAGCATCAATATTTTTTGAAGATAAATGGAATTGAACTTTTTTAATAAATTCTGCATTTCCAATTTTTCCACGTGATTTAAAAATAGTCGCAGCTCTTTCAATAACAAATGAAATCATTACAAGCATAGTTGAAATTAATATTGGTACAACCCAACCACCTTGATACATAGTACCCATTAAATTTTTCGCTTTGTGTTTTTCTGTATCTAAAAATTGAGTACTAAATACTAAATGAAAAATAAGATGAGCAATTGCAATACAAATTACTACAATTATTAAATTCATCATCATCGTGTTTGAGCCTTTGCTTGAAGTGCTTTTTGAAGTGCTTTTTGCTGTGTTTGACACGCTAGTTTTTACGTCTGCCATAGTTTTTGTTTTTTTGAGTATTAATTTATATTTTTTTAAGAGATTACAAAGATAATTTTATGAGTGAGAAAAACAAGTTTTAGAAAAAAAAGTAATTCACATTTAACATAGCAACGTAAAAGTATTAATATTGTTGTATTAAATTTTAAAAATCATGTCAATTAGCACTATTTTGGGATTAATTTTTTTGGGCCTTTGTGCTGGTGCTTTAAGCAGCCTTGTAGGTATTGGTGGAGGAATTGTTATTGTACCAGCATTGGTTGGTTTTTTTGGTTTAAGCCAACATACAGCTCAAGGAACAACCTTGGCGATGTTGTCTTTTCCTATCAGTTTAGTAGCTGCTCTCACGTATTATAAAAATGGAATGGTGGATTGGAAAATTGCAATGGTGCTTTGTGTTGGTTTTATGATTGGTAGTTTTTTTGTAAGTAAATTTGCTGTTACTATTCCTACATTGACGATTAAAAAAATATTTGCTGTTTTAATGATTGTCGTTGCCCTGAAATTTTTATTTATCGATAAAAAATAAACAAACGACCTTCATGTAAGTCGTTTGTTTATAAATATAAATGAATTCTCTTAACCTTGTTTATTAATTACAACTCTTTGTGGAGTTGGACCATCAACACCTGCAATATCCCAAGCCTTTTTTACTAATTCTGTACACCCAAAATAAACTGACCAATAATCTGCTTGAACACAATATGGCTGAATTGATAGCGTAACCATTCCATCACCCACTTTTGAAACACTGACAACAGGTTTAGGTTCTTTTAAAACATTAGGATGTGTTAACAATGCTTCTATTGTTACTCTTTTAGCCTCTTCAATATCTTGATCTAGTGAAATTGCCATGATGAAATCAACACGTAAGCTTCCATGAGTGGTATAGTTTGTGATTATTCCTGTCGACAATGGCCCATTGGGTACAAATACGGTTTTATTTTCTGCTGTCAATACCGTTGTGCTAAAAACACCTTGTTCTGTAACGACTCCTGTTGTGCCTTGCGCTTCAATCATATCACCCACTTTAAATGGTTTGAAAATTAACATCATTACACCTCCGGCAAAATTTCCTAAAGTACCATTCAATGCAGATCCTATCGCAACACCTGCACCCACCATCAATGCCCCAAATGCAGTAGTATCAACACCTAATACACTGGCTACCGTGATGAACATTAAGATAGTCAACATCACCTTCACTAATGAAATCAAAAACGTATCTAAGGAAGGATCGTATTTTTTTTTCTCAAATATTTTTTTCATAATTTGAATGACTTTTCCAATCATCCAATTCCCGACTAGATAAATAAGAATGGCACCTATAATTTTAGGTGCATAACTGATGGCCATATCCGTTATTTTTTGAATATAACCTGTGGTTGTTTTTGCAATCTGTGTTGCATTTTCTGTAATTTGTAATAGTTGCATTTTTGGTATGGTTTAATGTGAATTGCAAGTATATGAATTATCTAATAAATGGGGTGTTAAAATATTTTTTTAAATGAATTCCGTAATAATATTCACAAATTAATTGATTCTAATTAACAAACTTTATACTGAACTAATTAATTTAATTTGACAGTAAAAATCTAAACATTTATTTTTTTAATCATTGAATAAAAAAAATGCCCTAGACCGTAAAATCTAGGGCTAAATTCACACTATAAAGAATTATTATTTTGTTTTTTTATTATATCTCTTGTCGGGAGTGCCGTCTTTTTTAAGATGTTCAGCTTGTTTAAAACGTTTGTCAGGTGTTCCATCTTTTTTTAAAACAACAGTAGATGGAACAGATTTTTTTATTTCTTGTTTTTTCTGTGTTGTTTCAGGTTTAGTCTCTGTAACTTTTTTTTCAGAAATAACTTTAGCTTTTACAAGTTCTTTTTTTGCATCAGCTTTGGTAACAGGCTTTTGTTTTACTGCTACCTTGGTTGCAGTTTGCGTTTGTTTAATTGATTGTGCATTGCTTGCAGAAATTACTCCAAAAAATATGGAAACTGCGAATATGATTTTTTTCATTTTTTTTTTAATTTTAATTGTAGTGTTATTTATATAGTGTGATTTTATTTTGATTGATAGGTTTGTTGTTATTCAAAAATACTGTATTTAAATGAAGAGTGATGTATAATTTCAAAATCCACCCATTTGTATATACTAATTTTTTGTTTGTTGCTATTTTTAGCGTTCAAAATTGAAAAAAAGTAAATTCAATACTCTTAATTCAAAAATCGTAATTCTTTTGTACTTTCGCAACTCTTAAAAAACTACAATTTTATGTTTAATAATCTTTCAGAACGTTTAGACAGTGCCTTTAAATTATTAAAAGGGGAAGGTCAGATATCCGAAATTAATATTGCCACCACCATAAAAGAAATTCGTCGTGCATTGGTAGATGCCGATGTAAACTACTCAATTGCTAAAGAATTTACAGACAAAGTAAAAGAAAAAGCAATTGGAGAAAGAGTTATTACTTCTGTAACGCCGGGTCAATTAATGGTAAAAATCGTTAAAGATGGTTTAGTTGACTTAATGGGAGGAACAGAATCTGAAATTGATTTAACAGGAAATCCAACCGTTATATTAATAGCTGGTTTGCAAGGTTCTGGTAAAACGACCTTTTCAGGTAAACTCGCCAAGTTTTTAAAAGATAAGAAAAAGAAAAAACCATTATTAGTAGCCGCTGATATTTATAGACCGGCTGCTATGGAGCAATTGCGTGTTTTATCTGAGCAAATAGGGGTTTCAGTTCATTTAGAATTAGAAAACAAAAATGCCGTTGAGATTGCCAAAAATGCCGTTGAATTTGCAAAAGCAAACGGACACAATGTTGTGATAATTGATACTGCTGGTCGTTTAGCAATTGATGAACAAATGATGAATGAGGTGGCTGATGTAAAATCTGCAGTTAATCCAAATGAGATTTTATTTGTTGTTGATTCAATGACTGGTCAAGATGCTGTGAATACAGCAAAAGCATTCAATGAGCGATTGGATTTTACCGGAGTAGTTTTAACTAAATTAGATGGTGACACAAGAGGTGGTGCTGCTTTAACAATAAAATATACCGTTAAAAAGCCGATCAAGTTTGTGAGCATGGGTGAAAAACTCGATACATTGGATGTTTTTTACCCAGAACGTATGGCGCAACGTATATTAGGGATGGGAGATATTACCACCTTAGTAGAACGTGCACAACAACAATTTGATGAAGTAGAAAGTAAAAAATTAGAAAAGAAAATTCGTGCCAATAAATTTGATTTCGATGATTTTAAAAATCAATTGCAACAAATTAAACGCATGGGTAATATCAAAGATTTATTAGGCATGATTCCTGGAATTGGAAAAGCCATTAAAGATATTGAAATTAGCGACGATGCATTTAAAGGCATTGAAGCTATGATTGGTTCTATGACACCACAAGAACGGAAAAATCCTGAAATTATTGACGTAAAAAGACGCTCAAGAATTGCTATTGGTAGTGGTAAAAAAATAGAAGATGTAAATGCTTTCATGAAACAATTTGATCAAATGAAAGACATGATGAAAACGATGAATAAAATGGGTGGCATGGGAATGAAAATGCCAGGAATGAGATAATGAAAGTTGACTGATGTCAAATGACAGATGTCAGTTTTAATTAATTAATAAACTATAAAAAAAGCCTGACATCCGAAATCAAGCATCTGACATCTTTTAAATGGACATTTTAGAAATATACACCGATGGTGCTTCTCGAGGTAATCCTGGGAGAGGTGGATATGGTATCGTTTTAAAATGGAATGAAAATAGAAGAGAAATTTCTGCAGGGTATCGAAAAACTACCAATAACCGAATGGAACTCCTCGCAGTTATCGTTGCTATTGAAACTTTGACACGAGAAGGTTTAAACATAAAAATTTATACCGATAGTAAATATGTAGTGGATGCAGTAGAGAAAAAATGGGTTTTTGGTTGGGTTAAAAAACAATTTAAAGACAAAAAAAACAAAGACCTTTGGCTGCGATTTTTAGGTTTGTATAAAAAACATAGCATACAGTTTATTTGGGTTAAAGGGCATGCATCTAACAAAGAAAATAATCGTTGCGATGAATTAGCAACACAGGCTGCCGATAATGGAAACTTATTAGTCGATACTTGGTACGAAGAAATAGGAAGCAAAGAATTATTTGAGTAACCATTTGTGTTTTCAAGCGATTGAGAGTTGTAAATAATGGTTTATTTTATTACTTTTATAGCCTTAAATTAATTCAATGTATAAACTTTTTACATTTCTTTTAGTAATCACATTTACAACAACTGTTGCTCAAAAAAAACAAATTTCTTTAGAAGATATCTGGAAAACAAATACTTTTAGACAAGAAGGTGTAGCTGGTTTTCGTTCGATGAATGATGGCAAACATTACTCAGAAATAAATGATCAAGGTCAATTGCAAAAAGTCCGATTTGCGGATGGAAAAGTTGAAAGTATAATTGCTAATTTCAAAACCTTAGTTTATGAAAATGAATCGTTGAAAATTGATGATTATGAATTCAATGCAGATGAAACAAAATTAATTTTACAAACTCAAAGTGAGGCAATTTATCGTCACTCTATTTTACATAAAATTTATATTTATGATATCGCTTCAAAAGAAATTAAATTATTAAATGAACAAAAAGTCTTGCATGCTTCTTTCTCTCCTAAAAGCGATAAAGTTGCTTATGTACTTGACAATAATTTGTTTTATTTAGATATCACAAATAATCAAACAGAACAAGTAACTTATGATGGAGAATATAACATTATCAATGGAAACTGCGACTGGGTTTATGAGGAAGAATTTGGTTTTACAAAAGCCTTTGAATGGAGTAAAGAAGGTGATTACATTGCTTATTATCACTTTAACCAAACTGCAGTTCCTGAATTTAATTTTACTATTTATGACAAATTGTATCCTACAGATTATAAATTTAAATACCCAAAAGCAGGCGAAAAAAATTCAATTGTAGATATCAATATTTATCATTTAGCAAATAAAAAAACAACGCCTTGTGATTTAGGTGATAATAAAGATATTTATATCCCTCGTATTAAAATTAATCCGACAAACAATGCATTGGTTATTTTCAAATTAAATCGTTTGCAAAATAAATTTGAAATTTTAGAAGCAAATATAGATAATGGAAATACGAAAGTAATTTATGAAGAAAGTAATAAATACTATGTTGCCATAAACGATGATATTCAATTTTTAAATAATAAAAATGGATTCATTTATACATCAGAAAAAAATGGTTTCAATCACATTTATGTACACGACATTGACAACAATTCATCCTTTCAAATAACAAAAGGCAATTGGGATATAGCAGAAATTTATGGTGTAGATGAAGCCAAGAATACTATTTATTATTTAAGTGCAGAAAAATCTCCAATGGAGCGACATGTTTATTCGATTGAAATGAATGGTGAGAATAAAATTCTTTTAACTCCTAATAAAGGGTGGCATACAGCAGAATTTAGTAAAGGCTTTGAGTATTTCATGGAAAAATATTCTTACATCAATACACCTCCAACTTATGCCATTCACAATAAAAAAGGAGAGTTGGTTCGTATGTTAAAAGACAATGCTTCGTTGGTTTCTAAAATGAAAGAATATGATTTATCGAAATTAGAATTAATCCAAGTACCCAATAATGAAGGAACTTTATTAAACGGTTGGATTATTAAACCAGCAAATTTTTCTTCATCAAAAAAATATCCATTATTGATGTTTCAATACTCTGGTCCAGGATCACAACAAGTAATGAATTCATTTGGAGGTCGTGATTTTTGGTGGTATCAAATGTTAGCACAAAAAGGGTATATCATTGTATGTGTTGATGGTACAGGAACTGGTTTTAGAGGGGAAGAATTTAAAAAGAAAACCTATTTGCAATTAGGGAAATATGAGAGTGATGATCAAATAGCAGTCGCAAAATATTTTGCAAAACAAAAATACATCGATGCTTCAAGAATTGGTATTTGGGGATGGAGTTTTGGAGGTTACATGAGCAGCATTTGTATTTTAAAAGGAGCGGATGTTTTTAAAACTGCCATTGCCGTTGCTCCAGTTACAAACTGGCGGTACTACGATAATATTTACACAGAGCGATATATGCAAACTCCTCAAACCAATGCAAAAGGTTATGACGAAAATTCTCCCGTAAACATGGTTAATAATTTAAAAGGAAATTATTTAATCATTCATGGCACAGCTGATGACAATGTACATTTTCAAAACGCTGTGATGATGGTTGATGAACTAATTAAAGCCAATAAAGATTTTGACAGCGAATATTACCCAAACAAAAATCATGGAATCGGAGGAGGCAATACTCGTCTTCAATTATATAGAAAACTGACTCATTTTATTTTAGAAAAATTGTAAAATCAGAACCTGTTCCTTCTTATAATTAATTAAATTAGAGATAAGAAATTACACAGGTTTATTACTACCTCCTTTTTTACCAAACCATTTTTTCTTAGGTTTAGGATTTCCACTTTCCTGCGCTCTAATCTGATTTTTAAGTTGATGAGGGGTTTTTGTAGGCGTTTTAGCAAACAAATCAGTCATTGGATATGGATTGTCTTCAATCACTTCAATTTGTTTACCAATTAATTTTTCAATTAATTTCCAATCACTTTTTTCCTCCGCATCACAAAATGAAAATGCAGTACCATTCGAACCTGCACGACCTGTTCTACCAATCCGATGAACATAGGTTTCTGAAACATTTGGAATATCATAATTGATTACAAATTGCAAATCATCCACGTCAATTCCTCTAGCAGCAATATCGGTAGCAACCAAAACTCTTGTTGTTTGAGCTTTGAAATTACTCAATGCACGTTGACGAGCATTTTGCGCTTTATTACCATGTATGGCTTCCGCTTTGATATTATTTTTTTCTAAAACTTTTACAATTTTATCTGCACCATGTTTGGTTCGTGTGAAAACCAACACCGTTTTAATTTTTTCATTTTTTAACAAATGAAGTAAAAGACCATTTTTATTAAATTTATCAACATAATATAAGTATTGTTGAATCGTATCTGCTGTTGATGAAACTGGAGTTACTTCTACTTTTTGAGGTTGATGTAAAATTGAATTCGCCAACGTAACAATCTCGGGTGGCATAGTTGCCGAAAAAAACAAAGATTGTTTTTGCTTAGGCAATAAAACCAATAATTTTTTAATGTCATGAATGAATCCCATGTCAAGCATTCTATCAGCCTCATCTAATACAAACAACTCTACATCTTTTAATGAAATAAAACCTTGTTGAATTAAATCCAACAATCGACCTGGTGTTGCCACTAAAATATCAACTCCTTTTCTTAACGCATCGGTTTGTGGTCCCTGACCAACGCCTCCAAAAATTACAGTAGTTTTTAAATCTACATATCGTCCATATGCCACAAAACTTTCTTGTATTTGAATCGCCAATTCTCTGGTTGGAGTTACAATTAGTGAACGAATTTTTCTGTGTTTTTCGTAAGTAGGTCTGCCGGCTAAAAGTTGAATGATTGGGATGGCAAAAGCAGCTGTTTTTCCTGTACCTGTTTGAGCACAGCCTAATAAATCAATACCTTTTAATAAAATAGGAATAGATTGTTCTTGAATGGGTGTTGGAGTGGTGTAACCTTCATCTTTTAGAGCTCTAAGAATGGGTTCTATTAAAAATAAATCTTGAAATAACATATCGTGTTTTGAAAATAAATATACCCGAATCATCGGGTATTATTTGAATAAATAAGGTGTGCAAGTTACTCTTTTAATTTTATCTTTTCGTATTTATTAAATTGGATATAGTTAATTGCCAGAAAAAATGAATGGTTTATTGTGCAAAAAATTAAAAATCATTTTAGCAAGAAAATAAATCAGCTAACAAATTTAGCTTTACATTTATATCGTTAAATAATAAAAATATGGCTTATCCGTATCAAATAACATCTTTAGAAGAATATCATAAAGTATATAAACAAAGTATTGAAAACCCTACCAATTTTTGGGGCGATATAGCGATGCACTTTCGATGGAAAAAACATTTTGATACGGTATTGCAATGGAATTTTAGTGAACCTAAAATAGAATGGTTTAAAGGAGGTAAAATGAATATTACTGAAAA
>CANHJA010000052.1 GCA_947460795.1 Bacteroidota bacterium
ATAATAAACTTTCTTCTTTTGCTTTTAATTCTTGTTCTTTTAATTCAAGTTCTTGTTCTTTTGAAGTTGTTTTAGAATCTCCACAAGAAGCGAAAATTATACATGCAAATGTTAGAATGGTAATTACTTTTCTCATATTATTTTTTTTTAGAATTTACAAAGTCCTATTCGTTTGGCTTTTCGGTTTCGCCCCGTTTTTTGAGTTGTTTCTGGTCTCAACTTTATTTTTTGCTACTAGTGGTAGCAGGCTTTTGGTTTTGCAAATTTGCTGATGGCAGTTATACTTAATTTATTATTTTAATTCTTGATTTATGCACGTAACCTTTTACATTTGATTGAGTATAAACAACCCACCAATTATTATCTGAACTTGGAAACACTTCATAATTTTCGCCTTCAAATAACCTATCTATTATCTCTGAATTTTTACTCATGCCATTTCTCACATTGGTATAACCATCAGGATCTTGAATAATTGCAATATATTTCTTCTTTGTTGTTTGTTCTGGATTGGCTTGATTGCTGTTATTACTTTTCGATTTTAATGCTTCTTCTTTTTGTTTTAGCTCTTGTTCTTTTAATTCAATTTCCTTCTTTTTGTCATCTAACAAACTTTCTTCTTTTGCTTTTAATTCTTGTTCTTTTAATTCAAGTTCTTGTTCTTTTGAAGTTGTTTTAGAATCTCCACAAGAAGCGAAAATTATACATGCAAATGTTAGAATGGTAATTACTTTTCTCATATTATTTTTTTGAATTACAAATATAATTATAAAATATAATTTCAGCAAGGTGTTGTGCCACATAAGGCGTTTCATGAAAAAGACTTCGACCCCAAAAAAAATTTAACCTTAACTTCGTGGTCTTAATTATGGCAAGTAAAAAAATTATTTTAGAAGATTTTGAAGAGGAAGAAATTTCTTCGAACGAAACGATTGAAAAACATATTGAACACGAGTTTGAAGTAGATAAAGGACAAGAGCCTTTGCGTATTGATAAATTTATCATGATCAAAGTGGCTGGCAGCACCCGTAGCAAAGTGCAACAAGCTATTGACGATGAATTGGTCTTGGTTAATGGCAATCCTGTAAAGGCAAACTACAAGGTTCGCCCTTTGGATAAACTAACAATTTACACATTTCATGTGCCTTACGACAATGAAATTAAACCGGAAGATATTCCGTTGGATATTGTGTATGAAGATGAGGATGTATTGGTTATTAATAAGCCTGCTGGTTTTGTAGTGCATCCGGGTCATGGAAACTGGAGTGGTACTGTCGTGAATGCCGTAATGTTTCATCTGCAAAAAAACAATTTAGACGTAAGCAATTTACCAAGAATTGGTTTAGTGCATCGGATCGATAAAGACACGACAGGTTTATTGGTTTTGGGTAAAACCGAAAAAGCCGTGTATCATTTGGCTGAGCAGTTTAAAGAACATACGGTTAATAGAAGATACCATGCCTTGGTTTGGGGCGATGTAGCTGAAGAAACAGGACGAATAGAAACTTATATTGGAAGGCACGATCGGCTTCGTAAAATATTCACGAACTATGAAGAAGAGCATGAAGGAAAACATGCTGTGACGCATTATAAAGTATTGGAGCGTTTAAATTATGTGACCTTGGTTGAGTGTAAATTGGAAACAGGTAGAACGCATCAAATCCGCGTACACATGAAACACATTGGACATACCTTGTTTAATGATAAAACGTATGGTGGTGATAGAATTTTAAAAGGAACCGTATTTGCAAAATATAAATCGTTTGTAGATAATTGTTTTTCATTATTGCCCCGACAAGCTTTACATGCTAAAACATTGGGTTTTGTACATCCTACAACCGGCAAAGAAATGTTTTTTGAAAGCCCATTGCCTAAAGACATGGAAGAGGTGTTGGCTAAATGGAGAATATATGTGAAAGCAAAAAAATTAGATGAGTAATTATGGTCCCTTTATGAAAAAGCAATATCTATCCTTCGTTTTTATTATTTTATTTTTTGCTTCTTGCTCAACTGCTGTTTCGGATAAAAAAATATTCAGATTCAATCAAGTACAAGGTGTTGAATCGTTAGATCCCGCTTTTTCAAAAAATTTAAACATCATGTGGCATACGCATTTGTGCTACAATCGATTGTTGGAATATGATGAAAATATGCAACCCATTCCCTCACTGGCAAAATCTTGGACAATTTCGGATGATCGAAAAACCTATCGTTTTATTTTACGAAAGGATGTTTTTTTTCATGACAATGATGCGTTCCCAAATGGAATTGGAAGACGCATGACCGCACAAGATGTAGCATTTAGTTTCAACAGAATTATGGATGAGGAAACAGCCTCACCGGGTGCTTGGATTTTTAATGACAGAGTAGATTCTTTGAAACCATTTGTAGCTGTTGATGACACCACATTTGAAGTGCATTTGCAACAACCCTTCAATCCAATGTTGGGCATTTTGAGTATGAATTATTGCTCGGTTGTGCCACATGAAGTAGTTAAAAAATGGGGTAAAGATTTTAGAGAACATCCTTGCGGAACGGGTCCATTTGTATTTCATGAGTGGGAAGATGCAGTGGTAATTACTTATCGTAAAAATGAAAAGTATTGGGAAAAAGACAGTGCAGGAAATTCCTTGCCCTACATTGATGGAATAAAATGTTCGTTTATTGACAGTAAAGCAACTGAGTTTTTAATGTTTATGCAAGGCGATTTAGATTTTATGAATGGCATCGACGTCTCATTTAAAGATCAAGTATTGAGCAAAAAAGGAATACTGAAAAAAGAATATGCGAATAAAATTTCGTTAGAAAAGCATGCCTATTTGAATGTAGAATATTTGGGTTTTTTGTTGGATTCTTCTAAAAATAAAAATCAAATTTTACTGAATAAAAAAATTCGGCAAGCCATTAATTGGGGCTTTGATAGAAAAAAATTAGTGACCTATTTAAGAAATAATATTGGCATCGAAGCCAATGCCGGTATGATTCCAGCCAGCTTAGAAGGTTTTGACTCTGCGATCGTAAAAGGATATCGTTATCAGCCAGAGAAAGCGTTGGCACTTATCAACGAAGTAAAAAAAGAAGTAGGTACTATCCCAGAAATCACCTTGCTTTCGAACGACAATTATTCTGATCGTTGCAATTTTATTGCTTCGCAATTAACTTCTCTAGGATTAAAAATAAATGTCGAAATCATGCAACCTTCTTTATTGCGTGAGCAAATGAGCAATTCGGCAGCCGACTTTTTTTGGGCAACTTGGATTGCCGATTACCCAGATGCTGAAAGTTATTTGTCGTTGTTTTATGGGAAAAATACGGCACCGCCCAACTACACTCGTTTTAAAAACGCAAGTTTCGATAAATTGTATGAAGCCAGCTTGATAGAAAAAGACAACACTAAAAAAATTGCTCTTTATCAAGCTATGGATAAAATAATTATTGAAGAAGCACCTTGTGTGCCGCTATTTTATGATGAAGTAATGCACTTTATTCATAATCGAGTGCATGGGTTTAGCACCAATAGTTTAAATTTAATTGAACTCAAAAAAGTAACATTAGATTGATATAAAATAATAATTTACTTTTGAAATACTATGAGTGAAACAACATTGGTTGATTTAATGATTTTAAATCGTAGTTTTAAAGTGAAGGTTGAAACCCAACATGTAGCGTTGGTCAAACAACGTATGCAGGATATTCAAACTAAATTGGTTTCCTTGAAATCGAATTTTCCGGGTAGAGATGTACAAGATTATTTATCGATGGCCTTGATTGATGCAGTTTCGGAAAGCTTGAAAATAGAAGACAATCAATTGAAAAATGAAACACTTTTTGAGGAATTAAAAAAACTAAACGAGCAGTTAGATTAACGATGACGAACAAAGAAATTGCAAGTTATTTTAGCCTCTTGGCTAAGTTGTCGGATATACACAATGAAAATTCATTTAAGTCGAAAGCCTATAGTGTGGCTGCTTTTCAGATAGACAAATTGGGTTTTGATGTTGAGAATTATCCGAAAGAAAAGTTGGCTGCTGTTTTTGGTATTGGAGACAGCAATGCAAAAAAAATCATTGAAATTTTAGAAACAGGAAAACTTGAGGCCTTGGACGAGTTGTTGGCAAAAACACCTGAAGGCATTCAAGAATTGATGTCGATAAAAGGCATTGGTCCTAAAAAAATTGCTACTATATGGCACGAATTAGGCATTGAGTCTCCAGGAGAATTATTGTATGCTTGTGATGAAAATAGATTGATTGCTTACAAAGGTTTTGGGGAGAAAACACAACAAACAATCAAGGAAGCATTGGAGTTTTATTTGTCTAATCAGCAACGTTATTTATACGCTTCTATTGAGCCCATTGCATTGGCATTGGAAAAAAAATTACAACAATTATTTTCACATTGTGAGGTAAAAATTACCGGTGCGTTTGTGCGTCAATGTGAAATTATTGATGAATTGGCATATGTTATTGCATGCAGTGAGGAAGAAATAATAGAAACAATATCATCTCAAAATGGTTTTGTATTTCAAGAAAATGACAATGGAATTTTGAAATTTATGTTGAATGAAAGCATTCACATTGAAATTCATGCATGTGATGAAAATACGTTTGTTGAAACGTTATTTTTTACAACCAATTCGGCAGATTTTAATGAGGCTTTTCAAAGTCATTTCGAAGAGGTTGTTTTTGAAGGAAACGAAAACGAAGAAGCTATTTTTGAACAAGCTGAAATTGAATTTATTGAACCTTGTTTAAGAGAAAATGAACAATCTATTTTATTAGCTAAAGAAAATAACTTACCAATTCTTATTCAGCCAAAAGATGTAAAAGGGGTTGTTCATAATCACAGCAAATGGAGCGATGGGAAAAATACCATTGAAGAAATGGCTTTGGCTTGTATACAAAAAGGCTATGAATATTTGGTGATGAGCGACCATTCGGTTTCTTCGTTTTATGCCAATGGATTAAGCATTGAGCGCATCGAAAAACAACAAGATGAAATAGATTCCTTGAATAAAAAATTGGCGCCATTTAAAATTTTCAAAAGCATTGAATGCGATATTTTAAATGATGGCAGATTGGATTATGAGGAGGCCGTTTTAGCTACCTTTGATTTGGTAATTTGCTCGGTACATCAAAATTTAAAGATGACTGAAGAGAAAGCGATGCAACGAATTTTAACTGCCATCGAAAATCCATATTGTCATATTTTAGGCCATCCTACCGGTCGATTGCTATTGAGTAGAAAAGGCTATCCAATTGACCATATTAAAATAATAGAAGCTTGTATAAAAAACAATGTAGTCATTGAAATCAATGCCAACCCACGCCGATTAGATATGGATTGGCGGATCATTGAGCAAGCTATAGAAATGAGCGCCATGCTTTCTATAAATCCCGATGCACACAGCTTAGATGGTATCGATGATATTCGTTTTGGTGTATTCGCTTCTCAAAAAGGAATGCTTACCAAACAACATAATCTAAGCAGTTTGAGTTTGCCAGAATTTGAAGATTATTTGAAGAAGTTGAAATTAAAAAATTAAAAACATTCCATTTTTTATTTCACCTCGTATTCTGTTTTCACAGTAATTGTGGCTGTTTTATTGATGCTTGAAGTATTAAATGCACCTCCATATGAATATTCTTCATTTTCATTTTGCCCAGTAATTTGAAAAACTCCCATGGTTGCTTTTTTGAGATCTCCTAAATTGGCTTTAGAGTTTTCAGCAATAATTTCTGCACGCTTATTTGCATCAGCACTCGCTTTGGCTAGCAATCCTATTTTTAAGTCGCCTAATTTTGTGTAATAATAATTGGGTGATGAAGACGTTAATTCTACTCCTTGTTGTATGAGTTGGGTAATTTCTCTTGAAATTTTATCTACTTTTAATAAATTACTAGATTCGATATTGATGGATTCAGATAATTTAAAACCTGTAAATGTAGCGCCATTTTGACGTCCACTTTCATCGTAGGTATAGTTGTATAATTTTTCTGTATTAATAGAAGATGTATTCATTTCTTCTTTTGAAAGTCCTTTTGTTTGCAAGTAATTCATTACAATTACTTCATCTTTTTTTAATGCGTCAAAAGCTTCTTGCATATTTAAAGAAGTTCGAGAAAAACTTCCACTCCAGACAATCATATCTGAAACAAAATTAGTATCTGCAGCGCCTGTTACGGAGATGGTCTCTGTTTGTTTATATTTATAATTAAATGCTTTTGAAAGAATGTATAAACCTATTAAAGAGGCTAATACAAGAACGAGTAGGGTTGAGTTTGGTTTTTTCATTTATCAAAGATATACAAATTTTACATAAAAAAAGTCCCGATTTATATCGGGACTTTTATAGTATTTAAAAAACCAATTTAGTTTTTTGTCAATTTTGTTTTTGTTATTTTACCATCAGACTCTAATTCAACAATATATGTACCAGCAGCTAATTCTTTTGTGCTGATCGTTTTTAAAATAGAAGAAGAGAATGTAGTTGTGTAAACAACTGCACCATTTAAATTCGTAATTCTAATCGTGTTTTTGTTTCCTGTTACATTTGCAACACAGAAGTGTGTAGTTGCAGGATTAGGATAAATTTCCAATGCTTTAATTTCTGTAGCGTTTGTAATTGATGTAGGACTCACTACTTCAAAACCTAATGTATCGCTTTGAATTAAATATCGGATACTATCATCTAATACTTCAATGTTTTGCATAAATGCAAATGAAGCTGTAGATTCTAATTTTTTATCAATAGGATTTAAGATACCATATACTACAGGAATTACAGAAGCATTTGGTTTACGTTGAACCTGAGGTGCTGTGTTGAAAAAATATGCTTTTTCACCAACTGCAGAGTATGCCGCTTCGTTAGAAATCACTCTGTTTGCTGATCTTGCTACACCAGGAACCATAGCAGATAGATTAAGATAACGAGCAGTAGCACTTTCAATTACAGTATCAATACCACCAATATTTTGTTCAATATTGTCAGCCCATGTAAAGAAAACAATATCTCCTGCAGGTGATGTAGAAACTTGTGGTCTTTGATCTTCTGTATTTGCAATCGTAGCGCCGTTAGCATCTGTTGTAAATCCAATTGAGTCAGCTCTTAATTGATTTGAACGAGCAACGAAGTTTAATACAAAACGATCGATAGAAATATCATAAGATAAATCGAACATGTTGCTAGCACGGATAGAATATCCATTACCTGCAGCAATATCAGACTCTGAAGAGCCATAACCCATCGTAAAGAACATATGAGGTTGACCATCTTTATCTACTGCTAAATCTGATTCAAATGCAGCACTTACTGCATGAATAACTGTTGTACCAGTTGTAGGAACAGGGTAGATAGATTGAATTAAAGCAAAATCATTTAAGTTAACAGTGTAAGGACCTGTCCAAGTTGCACCAGCATCGTTTGTTTTGTAAAAGTTAAGGTCATAAACCTCATCAATGTTTACATCCAATTCGCTTCTGATATCTCCTAAAAAGCTGATCCAACCATTCGTTCCTGTAGGATCAAATGCAATGTTTAAAGAACCTGCTTTGATTGAACCAGAATGTTGGTCCCAATTTGGAGTTTTGATCGTAGAAGTCCATGTAACATTGTTACCTGTTTGAGTTCCTTTTAAAATGATGATGTCACCTAAATTAACATTAGAAGCATCTATGCTGTATGAAGTAGCCCAAAATGTATTTGCAGCTCCTTTACACATACTTGTTACCACGCTAACGTCACCACCGTTGATGTTCGTGTTTGACTCAGTGTAACCAGAATTGTCTAATTTACCAGTTCCTGTTGTAATACCATCCCAGTCACCACCATTGTGGTAAGTTCCTAAATATTGCATATTTACATTTGCAGGATTTGTAGCATTTGTAGGATTGTCAATAAGTACTTGTGGGTATCTGCAGCTAACTGAAGTGTTGTTTGCTGTAGGGTTTAAAGGCCCTTTGTTGATATCGAAAGTAACTCCATTATCGGTAGAGATATCATAGCGATAGAAAGCAGGGTTTTCCGTTGGGAAAAGAGTTGGATCCGAACGGTGAATAAATACTAAAGAAGAACATGCATCTGAAACAGAAACGCAATGCATGTTTGCATTTAATAAGGTAAGCATGTTAGCAGCAGAGCCCAAAGGAACTACTTGTGCATTGGCACCTAAAGCGGTTAAGCTTAATAAAGAGAGTAATAGTTTTTTCATTCTTAATATATTTTTAATATTTTACTTGCAACAAATTTAATGTAAAATTAACAAAACTCAAAATATTATTCTTGAATTTTAAGTAACTAAAATTGATGAAATAATACATGCTATTCTCTACATTTGCAATATGTCATGTGGAACAAACAATATTGAAAATATCGAAAAGCCAAGAATTAAAAAACCAGATTGGTTGCGTGTGAAATTGCCAATTGGTGAAAATTACAAGCATGTTCGAGGCTTAGTAGATCAACATAAATTACATACCATTTGCGAAAGTGGAAATTGCCCAAACATGGGTGAATGTTGGGGTGAAGGCACTGCAACCTTTATGATTTTAGGGAATACCTGCACCCGATCTTGTGGTTTTTGTGCAGTATCAACAGGGCGACCAGATCCATTGGATTGGGACGAACCTCAACGGGTAGCAGAAGCCATTCATTTAATGAAAGTGAAACACGCTGTTATTACAAGTGTAGACAGAGATGAGTTGAAAGATGGTGGTTCGATCATTTGGGCAAACACAATAAAAGCGATAAGATCATTGAATCCTGAGACGACTTTAGAGACCTTAATACCTGATTTTAAAGGGGAAAAAGAAAATATCCAACGATTAATTGATGTAGCACCCGAAGTAGTTTCCCATAATATTGAAACAACAGAGCGATTAACTCGAAAAGTGCGTATTCAAGCCAAATACCATCGAAGCATGGATGTTATTCGCACCTTAAAAAAAGGAGGAATGAGAACCAAGAGTGGTATTATGCTTGGCTTAGGAGAAGAAAAACAAGAAGTTATTCAAACATTACAAGATTTATATGACAATGGCTGTGATGTAGTAACAATTGGTCAATATTTACAACCAACTGCCAAACACTTGCCTGTTGTTCGTTTTGTACATCCAGATGAGTTTGCTGAATTTAAAGAAATAGGCTATCAAATTGGTTTAGATTATGTAGAAAGTGGTCCTTTGGTTCGCTCTTCTTACCATTCTGAAAAGCATTTATTTTCAGGTAAAAAATAATTTCAAAACCACCCTTTTTAGGGACATTTATCGATAAGTTTTATAAAAAATTATGTTTTTGGCAAAAAAGGATATATTTTTAAGCCAAATTTTATTAGAATCATGAAGAAGCTGATTTATAGTTTATTATTTATTTCATTTACGTTTGGCGCAACGGCTCAACAATATTACCCTTTAGCTAGTCCTTGTGACCCAGATAAAGTATTCGAAAAATTGCCTTCTGCTGCTTATGAAAATGTTTGTATTCAACTTTTAAGAATCAAAAGTCAGCCTTTCAACGATTTTCCTAAGGAGATTTTCAGATACCCTAATTTAAAAGAATTAACACTTCAAAATACAAATATCAGCAGCCTTCCAATTGATATCTATTTATTAGGAGATTTAGAAGTATTGGATTTGTCAAATAACAATTTAACATCCTTGCCTTCTACTATTGGGGAATTGAAAAAATTGCGTAAAATTATTTTACGAAACAATAAATTATCAACCCTTCCTGTGAGTATCGCCAATTGTAAAAACTTAGAAGAATTGGATATTACAGGCAATCCAATCACTTTTTTACCAAACGAAATAAACAATTTACAATCCTTAACTTCATTTAAATTCAGCGGTAACAAAGTAGAAAATCCAAAAACCATGTTGGCTTTGGTGCGTCAAATGAAAAATATTACAAGCTTAGACATGAGCAGTTGTAATTTAAATTATGTACCAGCAGATATTCGTTTTTTACCTAAGTTAAGAGAATTGAATTTAGTAAATAACAACATTCATTTCTTACCTGAAGAAATTGGATATTTAACCAATTTGGAAACCCTAATTTTAGGTGATGGAAATGGAGGAAATAAAATATATGATTTGCCAACATCGTTTGCTAATTTAAGAAATTTAAAAACCTTAATCGCTGGTCACAATAGCTTTGTAGAATTTCCAATCGTATTGGCTGGTTTAAAGGGTTTGCAAACATTGGATTTAAGCAATAATCAAATTACTGAAATACCGGCAGAAATTTCAATGATGACGAGCTTGAACAAATTGAACATGACCAACAATCAATTAAAAGATGTACCGGTTGAAATGGGTCAATTAAAAAGCTTAACACAATTTGATTACGCTGGCAATCAATTTACATTGCAAACACAGAAAAAAATAATCAAATTATTGACTCCTCCTACTGCTAAACCTAAGAAAAAAAGCACATATAAAAAACCAGTTTCTAAAAAGAAAAAAAAGAGTTACAGAAAATAATACTCGATAAAAAATAAATTAAAAAGCAGATTCCGGTCTGCTTTTTTTATTGGCTACATAATAAAAATGTATATTTGAAATCATATTATTTATTCAAAGTCATTGGCACTTAAAAAAAATTTATTCTATAATTTATTACTGTCTGTAAGCCAGATACTTTTTCCATTAATATCCATACCTTATATCAGCAGAGTATTGGAAGCAGAAGGGATAGGGAAAGTTAATAGTATCGATTCATTTACCTATTTTCTTGTGGTTGTGGCTGAATTAGGGTTTTCTACTTTTGCTGTAAGAGAAATTTCAAAATTACAAAGTGATAAAAAAGCACTTCAAGAGCGTACCAATCAGTTAATAAGTTTGCACATTGTAAGCACTTTGTTGGTCACGGTTGTTTATACATTGTCTCTTTATTTTTTATGGTTAAAAATTCAAAGTTCTACTATGCTGTGGTTTTCAATCTTATTTTATATTGGCAATGTGTTTAATTGCGAATGGTATTATTGGGGCACCGAAAAGTTTAAATACATTGCCATTAGAAGCATCGTTACGCGCTTTGTAGGCTTGTTTTTTATTTTCTTATTGATAAAATTACCAAGCGATTTTGAAAAATATTATGGCATAATTGTTTGTACCATGATGGCAAATATTGTTTTGAATGCAATACAAATAGTACCCAATTTTAAACCTACTTTTTCAAACCTCAAATTGGATTTTAAAAAGTGTTTGCCCGCATATTTAATTGGTTTAATTCACAGCATCACGCTCATGTTAGACAATGTGATACTTGGGTTTACATCTACTTTTGTAGCCGTAGCGTATTATGGAAATGCTGTAAAAATTGTGCGAATCAGTGGTGCATTGATTACCGATTTATTTGCCGTTTTTTTTCCTCGAGCGACCATTTTAGTTCATGAAGAAAAACAGGAAGAATTGAACTCCTTATTTGAAAAAACAATTCAATTAATTTTTCTATTCAGCATTCCATTAAGCATAGGACTGATTGTTTTTGGACATTTTTTTACAGCTATCTATTTTGGAAAAACCTTGCAGTTAGTGGCCGATAATTTACTGATATTGTCTGCGTATCCAATCATTAAATCCTTTAATTATTTTTTTAGCAGACAAGTTTTATTGTCACATCATCAAGATCAAACCGCGCTGAAAGGGTATCTATTAGGAAGCATTCTATTTGTAGTTGGATGTATTGTATTCAGTTATTTTTGGCAAGATAAAGGTTGTTCACTCGCAATTATTTTATCAGAAACAATGATGTTGGTTTATTTTTATTTGGCCAGCAAAAAATGGCTAGCGCAAGTATCATTTTCTTTTTTACCATATTTATCATTGGCCTTGGTAACTGCAATTATTTTTGTAGGAGTAAAAATGAGTGTTCAATATTATTTACCAACTAATTTGTTTTCGTTGCTACTCGCTATTTTTTTAGCCATGTTTTTGTATGCAATTTATTTGTTCGTTATCCTTCGAAATCAATTTGCAATTTCACTTTTATCTATCTTAAAAAATAAATTAAAAAGTAACTAACTTAAGCTCCCCAGCTTTCTCTA
>CANHJA010000053.1 GCA_947460795.1 Bacteroidota bacterium
AGAAAAAACAAATGGGAAGCGCCCGTGATGTCTATTGTGAGTTTGGTTCAAATAATATTGAGCTCAATGTTGATTGGATTGTATTTCTTTGGTGAAAAAGTAGGAAGTTCTCCTTTTCTTTTATTGAGAGATCAAATGAGCAATGCGCCAATATTTTCTCAACCGAATTATTTAGATTTTATTCAAGATGGGAATGGCTTAAACCCATTGTTGCAAAATTATTGGATGGTAATACATCCTCCTATTTTATTTTTAGGCTTTGCATCTACCCTATTTCCTTTTGCATACGCTTTAGCTGCACTTTGGAAAAACGATTATGAAGACTTAACTCCTTCTCTATTACGTTGGTCTGTTTTCTCTGGAATGATTTTAGGAACAGGTATTATGATGGGTGGTGCTTGGGCATATGAGAGTTTAAACTTCGGTGGATATTGGGCTTGGGATCCTGTAGAAAATGCCTCGTTAGTACCATGGATCATCATGATAGCAGGTATGCATACTACGATGATTTATAAAGCTACTGGCTACTCGTTGAAATCTACTTTGTTGTTTTTTATATTCTCATTTTCACTGGTTTTATATTCTACATTTTTAACCCGAACGGGTATTTTAGGAGAAACATCCGTTCATGCATTTACTGGTGAAGGGCAATCCATATTTTATCATTTGATATTATTTGTATTTTTATTTTTAGGATTAGGACTCTTTTTATTTTTTAAAAATTTCAAAAAAATTCCAGACCATAAAAAAGAAGAGGAAGCACTTGCTTCAAGAGAATTTTGGATGTTTATAGGCGCCTTGGTTTTAATGATTTCAGTTGTCCAAATTACATACACAACATCAATGCCGGTTTGGAACAAAATGTTTGGAACAAAGCTAACCATTACTGACCCTGTAACACATTATAACAAAATTCAAATTTGGATCACATTGATTGTATTATTAGGGACAGCACTCATTCATTATTTGAAATTCAAAGACAGTAATTTGAAAGAAGTTGCTAAAAAAATTGCAATCCCTACAATTATTTCTTTAGTGCTAACCATTTTGATTGCTTACTTGCAAGAATTTACAAGATTCCCATTTCAATTATTTTTATTTGCCTCAATACTTACCGTTGTTGCCAATTTATTTTACATCATCAATGTTATTCAATGGAAAGCGATTAAATGGGGAGGTTCTATTGCCCATATTGGCTTCGGATTGATGATGATTGGCATCTTAATTTCTGGTTACAATAAACGCGTTATTTCTATCAATCGTTTAGGGGTAGATTTTGAAATGGGGAAGAAAACAAAAGAAGAAAATAAAAAAGAGAGTCGAGAAAATATTCTGCTTTTTAAAAATATTCCGGTAACAATGAACAGCTATTACTTAACCTATTTAGGTGATACTGTTGCAGAACCCAATCATTATTACAATATTCAATTTGTAAAAAGAGAAAAAGATACAGGAAGAATAACTGAGCAATTTATACTGAAACCCAACGCACAGATAAATCCTAAAATGGGATTGGTTTCTAGCCCAGATACTCGACATTATCTTACTCATGACATCTTCACGTACATCACTTCTACAGTAGATAAATCGAAAAACAAAGACACTACAAGCTATCAATCAAAAAATGTAAAAATTGGAGATAGCATTTATTTCTCGAATGGTTTCATATTATTTAAAGGATTTGAAACTGCTATTGCTAATAAAAATTATTCGGCTCAAACAGGAGATATTGCGGTAGCTGCCAATTTAGAAGTACATGACTTAACGGGGAAAATTTTAACTTCAAAACCACTTTATGTGATCAGAAATCAGGATGAAGTATTCATTGAAGATACCGTTAAAGAGTATAACTTATTTACTAGATTGTCTAAAATACATCCAGATGATGGAACTGCTATTGTAGATATTAAACAACCAAGCGCAATGAACGATTATGTGATCATGAAAGCGATTTTATTCCCATATATCAATGTTTTATGGATAGGAACTGTTATTATGATTATTGGATTTGGGATCAGTCTTTTAAAGAGATATTCTATAAATAAATAAATTTCAAAAAAATATTATATATTTACACTTGTTGAAAACGTTTTTTATTATGAAAAATATAATCATTACTTCTTTAAGCACTTTATTATTATTCAGCGCTGTATTATTTAATGCTTGCGAACCAGATATCTGTAAAAACGTAAGTTGTGCCTATGGAGGAACTTGCAAAGACGGAAGTTGTATGTGTCAAACAGGTTATGAAGGCGAACACTGCGAGACGATTACCCGAGAAAAATTTTTAGGCATTTGGAATGTTAATGAAGATGGAACCATAACTCCAGTATCCCAATATGCGATTAATATAAAAACTGGAGACAAAATCAATGAAGTAAAAATTGATAATTTTCAAAATAAATTTACAGAACCTGTAATAGGAATTGCTTACAAAGATACTCTGACAGTGCCTTTGCAAATATTTTCAAACGGATATAAAGTAGAAGGTTGGGCTACCATTACTGATACGAACCCTTTAAATCAACATTATTTTCAGCATGCTGTAATGAGTTTTTACTACAAAGTAACAGATAACAATGGCTTCGTGAACGAATTTGGTTCTGGCTCAGCATTGCCATCTTTGTGGAGTAAATAATTTTATAAAAAATCTTTTTAAAGTCCTTGCCTCAACAGCAAGGATTTTTTTATTCCCTACATATGATATAAAAAGTAGTCTTTATCAATAACCTATTTACAAAAAAACACCTTATTTTAAATTATAATTTTCGCACTTAATATCTACGAATTATCTTTACACAATGAACATCTTTTCTCAATCAAACCCATTTATTATTGCCGGACCTTGTGCTGCAGAAGATGAAGAACAAATGCAAAACATTGCCCATTCATTTAAAAACACTGCCGTAAATATGATTAGAGCAGGTGTTTGGAAACCACGATCTAAGCCTGGTTTTTTTGAGGGAAGAGGAGAAATTGCGTTGCAATGGTTGCAAACCGTTAAAGAAATTTCTGGTAAAAAAGTATGTACAGAGATTGCCACACCAGAACAAATTGAGTTGGCGTTAAAATATGATTTAGATGCGGTTTGGATAGGAGCAAGAACCACCGTGAACCCTTTCGTGGTGCAAGAACTGGCAGATGCTTTAAAAGGTAGTAAAATAGCTGTTTTAGTTAAAAATCCAATTAATCCAGATATTGAACTTTGGAGTGGTGCAATAGAGCGCATTCAAAAAGCTGGCATAGAAAATTTAGCCGCCATTCATAGAGGATTTTCGTCCTACGACTCCACTTCAAAATATAGAAACAAACCCAATTGGGCAATTCCGATTGAACTAAAACGCAGGTATAAAGAATTGCCAATATTTTGCGATGCGAGCCATATTTGCGGAAGCATTGAACTGATTCCGAGCATCTCTCAACGCGCATTGGATTTAGATTTTGATGGATTGATGCTTGAAACACATCCAAATCCTGCAGCTGCTTTAAGCGATGCGAAGCAACAATTAACTCCTGCTGCCCTATTTGATTTAATTTCTAAATTGACCATTCGTGAACCAATTGACGGTTCTACTCAAGATGAAATTGAACACATCAGACAAATCATAGATTCATTAGATGCAGAAGTGGTAGATTTAATTGGGAAAAGAATGGATATCGTAAAATCATTGGCTATTTTAAAAAATAAAAACAACATGCCAATTTACCAAGTTGATAGATGGTCTGAAATTATTGAATCTCGAACAAATTGGGGTAAAAAAAATGATTTGGATGCGGATTTTTTGTTGAAGTTATTTGAATTAATACATGACAAATCCATCAAAACCCAAATACAAATTAAAAATTAATCCTTTCGCATCTTTAAAATCATTGATGTTCTTTAATATTGAATTATATTTGATTTTTGACAAAATACTTTCATTATAAAAAATTAAACTTTGGCATTAGAACATCATAGTAACCATAAAATGCGTTTTGATCAACAAGTTGACAATTCACTCAATTATGTTTTACCATTTATTGAAAAAACAGTAGAAATAAAATCCGGAACCAGAATACTTGAAATTGGATGTGGAGAAGGAGGCGTTTTAAAACCTTTTATTGATAGAAATTGTGCTTGTACGGGTGTTGACTTAGATAAAATCAGGATTGATTTAGCACATAATTTCTTGCAAAATGAAATTGATTCCAATAAAGCAACTTTTCTTTTAAAAAATGTTTATGACGATGATTTTCAAACTAAATACAAAAATTATTTTGATTTAATCATCCTAAAAGATGTGATAGAACATATCCCTAATCAAAATGATTTTATTCCATACCTGAAAATTTTATTAAAGGACAAAGGGCAGATATTTTTTGGATTTCCGCCTTGGTATATGCCTTTTGGTGGACATCAGCAAGTTGCACATAAAAAATGGACCTCTAAATTGCCCTATTATCACATTTTACCAATGCCAATTTACAAAGCAATTTTAAAGTTAGCAGGCGAAAATGAAGATAAAATAAATGAATTAGTGGAAATAAAAGAATGTGGAATAACTATCGAGAGATTTGAACGCATTGCCAAAGCCAGTGGATTTAATATTATTAATAAACAATGGTTTCTAATAAACCCCATTTATAAATTTAAATTTGGATTAAAACCAAGAAAACAATTTTGGCTTTTTGGAGCGATCCCTTTTCTTCGTAATTTTTTGACCACTTGTGCCTATTATACGATTCAAAAACATTAACATAATCACTACAAAGTAAATTTCATTTTCACACAGTTTTCACATTTCTTTTTTAATCTTTGCGCATTATTAAAAGTCTATAAAGACACAAAAAACATACATGAAAAATATATTCATTACAGCTAGTTTATTATTTATTAGTATTTTCTCAAATGCTCAAGGGGATGCTAAAGCGAAAGCTATTTTAGACAAAGTGAGTGCCAACGTAAAATCGTTGAAATCATTAAAAGCTAACTTCTCCATTACTATTACAGGTGCTAAAACAAAAGCACAAACAAAAAGTGGAACCGTTAACATGAAAGGAAATAAATACTTTATCACACTTTCTGGCCAAGAAATTTATTGTGACACAAAAACAATTTGGACTTACATGAAAGAAAGCAATGAAGTTCAAATAAATAGTTTTGACCCGAATGAAAACTCATTTACACCTTCAAAATTATTTACCAATTTTTATGACAAAGAATATACCTACAAATATGCAAATTCAACCATGTTGGGCGGTAAAAAAGTGGATGTTATTTTATTGACACCAACCAATAAAGCAAAACAATATTCTAAAATAGAATTAATGATAGACCAAGCAAAGAATGTTGTTGCTGGCGGTAAGATGTATGAAAAAAATGGCAACGTTTATTCATATTCAGTAAGTGGTTATACACCAAACCCTGTTTTAGCAGATAACCTTTTTATATATGATGCAAGAAAACATCCTAAAGCAGAAGTAGTCGATTTGCGATAATTTCAAATTGATGCCAGATGTTCGATGGCAGAAGTACAATAAAAAAAGTCAGATTCAAACGAGTCTGACTTTTTTCTTTTAATGATTTCGAACAGTTACATTACTCAACAATAAACTCATCAATAAATATAAACGTAGGATTCCCTCTGCCTTCATGCCATTGAGGCATAGGACCAAAATTTTGGGCAACCATTTTCACGAATTTCGATGTTTGATGTTCGATGTTTAATTTTTGCAATGCGATTTTGTTTACATCGAACATCGATATACTTGCCTCATTTGCATGATCCGATTTATTGGTAGAAATGGTTTCCACCAACGTCCAGTTAATAGAATCATTGCTTACATAAAAAGAAACCACTTTAGGATAAAAAATCCAAGCATTTTGATCTTCCAAAAAATTAGTTGCTATTTTTTTAATAGCTGTTGGTTTATCCAAAGCCATGATCACTTCTACATCTTCACCTTGATATCCTTGCCAATCGCCAGCTCTCCAATTGAGCTTGCCATAAATTCCATCCATTAAGCCTTCTGCCCCACCTGCATGATAGGAAGGATTGTATTGATTCTGTAATATGATTTTTCTATCGGTTGGAAGTTTGGTAAACTCCGCTGTTTGAATACGAGATTTAGAACTAAACCCGTTTTTTAAAGTAGCATAAAATTTGAAATTCGTATTATCAGTGATTTGTACGGGCTTAGTATACAATTTATAATCACCGTTATTTGTTGAATAAAAAATATCTACATCATCATGTCCAAAGCCATTTTTTGCAACACCAAATTCAATCAAAGTGCTATTTTTAAAAATGCTTTTATGAGGTAAAATATAGGGAATTGAATTGAATCCTTTAGCGCTTGCAATACCGCAACCAGCAGTATTAAAAACCATCGAATTTATTTTAATTTTCTTTTCTAATTGTAAATCAGCATGACTTATTTCGTTGTCAAAACCATTGTTACAAAATGATTTATATTTCGACTTTGAAGTGTCTATTTTATTAATTTCAGTTTTATTATTTAAAATAATTTTATCAAATAGTGGTTCTGTAATCGTGTATTTATTATTTCCTGGGCAAGTAGGATAAACTCCAATTGACTTTAACACATACCAAGCACTCATTTGACCACAATCTTCATTCCCAATTAAACCATCTGGCGAATTTTTATAAAACTCATTTGCTATTCTGTTGGTTATTTCTGTTTCTTTTGATTGATTTTGTGCATATCGATACAAAAAAGCGATGTGGTGACTTGGTTCATTTCCATGTGCATATTGTCCAATCAATCCAGTAATATCAGCTTGTTCACGGCCTTCTGTCTTCTCTTTAGCTGAAAATAAATTATCTAAATTCTTTTCAAAATTTTGAACCATCCCACTGATCCCTATTAATTTTTCCATTTCATGGGGCACATAAAAACTATACTGCCAACTATTCGCTTCTGTATAATTATTATCAACCGTGTAAGGTGAAAATGGCTCATATAAGGTGCCATTTTTTCGAGCTCTCATAAAACCTGTCGTGGGATCATACACATTCATCCAATTATGGCTTCTGTTGGTATAATATTCGTAATCTTTTTTCTTCCCTAATGCATTGGCCATTTGTGCAATACACCAATCATCATAAGCATATTCTAACGTCTTGCTCACACTTTCATGCGAATCATCACTTCGTACATATCCATAACGATTGTAGCTTTCTAATGCATCCGCATCTGCACATCGTTGTTTGGCAATATCCTTCATTTTGATGTCAGATGTCAGATATCGGTTGTCGGCATTTTTAACATTCGTTAAGCCATATGATTTGCCGATTATATAATCGCTTTCTTGTGTGGCAATATCCTTCATCGCTTCAAATGCTTTATTGACATCATAATCTCTAATGCCTTTATTATATGCATCCCAAATAACACTCACTACATGATAACCAATCATGCAATTCGTCTCATTGCTACTTAATTCCCATACAGGCAAACGTCCAACTTGTTCATATTGTTTGATGAAGGTATTGATAAAATCGTTTGTTCTTTTTTTATCAATGATTGTCAACAATGGATGCAACGCTCTGTAAGTATCCCACAAACTAAAAACAGAATAATAATTAAATTTTCCTTGTGTGTTGTAAATTTTATCATCACGTCCTCTGTATCGTCCGTCCACATCATTAAATATAGATGGATGAATCATGCAATGGTAAAGAGCGGTATAAAAAATTACCATTTTCTCCTGAGAACTTGTGCTATTCTGTATTTGGGAAATTTTAATTTTAGACAATTCTTTTTGCCATTCTTGCTCACATGATTTTCGATACCAATCAAAATCCCAATTATCTTTTGGCATTTCCTTTGCCAAATTTAAATGAGCGCCTTCTTCATCAACACCACTAATAGCTACTTTCACTTCTATATTTGGATTGGCAATGACTGTTTTATCTTTTTGAAATTTAATAATGCATTGTTGCGAATTTTCTAAATGCAATGCATTAGAAAGATTGCCTTTTTTATTTTCTTCATACTGAATACTTTCAATTGGTTTAGAAAATTTTATTTCAAAATAAACTTTTTGATTTTTTGCCCATGCTTTTGAAAAACGATACCCTTTAATTGTGAAATCATCTATTTGCAACATTCTACTATCTAACAATTCATCTCGATGTTTTAAATCTAATACTACATATTGTTCAGCATTAATTGGATATTTATATCTATGATAGCCTCCATGAAGCGTACTTGTTAGTTCTACTTTGACTTGTGGATCATCCAAAAAAACTTCATAATACCCTGCATGAGCTTTCTCTCTTCCATGAGAAAATTTTGAGGCATATTGATAGTTATCTAATTTCATTTCCTTAGTTACGGGCATTAAAAGAATATCGCCATAATCACTGCAACCAGTTCCACTTAAATGGGTATGACTGAATCCATAAATTACTGAATCAGAGTGATGGTAGCCACTGCATCCATCCCAACCCTCCAAACGAGTATCGGGGCTAACTTGACAAGCTCCAAATGGCATAGTAGGACCAGGGAAAGTATGCCCGTGACCGCCAGTGCCAATGAAAGGATTGACGAGTGATGTAAGATTTACGATGTCAGATATTTGTCCTGATTGAGTATTTTTCTTTTGTGCAAATGAACTGGATGCAATGAAAAGAACACAGAAAATAATTAGTTTCTTCATTGAGTAAAGATAATCAGAAACTGAAATTAACGAGTTGTTTTTAATTCAAATTTGACTTTTTTTCTATTGAATAAATATTATTTAAAACGGAATTTTGATCTTACTGTTTCTGCTCGATTTATGATAAATAAAGTCATAAATAAAAACAAACAGGTTCCAAATTGTGTTTCATAAAGTGGTTCTATCATCATGGCAAAAAAGAAAATAAACCAAATGATAGAAGCCAAAAATCCACTCTGATACGATTTAATAAATAATATTATTTGTAAAATGAAAAGATAAATAATGCCTAAAATGCCGATTGCTAAACCAACGACTAAAAACTGGTTATGAGGCAATAAAACCTTTACATTTTGACCTTCAAAATCTTTTTGATAATGCAACTCCATTTCATGAAAAATATCTCCGTAACCAACTCCCATGAATGTATTTTGCTTAAGCGATTGCAGTGCATATTGATATGAAATTAGCCTTCCTTCATCACTGATATTGCCTTCCTTCTCTTTATTTTTCATTTGTTCATAAGAGTATTTTACATAATGTAATTTAGCTTTAAATGTAGATGAAAATTGATACATCAAAAATGGCAACAAAATAATTGAAAGCAAACTCCCCAATCCAATCAATCTGTATTTTGGGGTCGTAATTAATTTAAGAATAAAAATAAAGGCTACTAAATAAAATGCGAGTAAACCGGTTTTTGCAGACAAAATATGCAGAAATAAAATATCGTAAAATACAATTAACAGAAGAACGAGTTTTAAAAAATTATTTTTTTGATGTCGATATATTTCAACGCAAAAAATAATTGAAAGCAACACTGCTATGCTATATCGAATATGATCATTTTTGAAAGGTGTTGGAATTACTTTAGAATAGCTATATCCTAAATCATACATTTCTTTGTGAGAAAAATAAGTGATAAGCGAATACGTATTGCCTATTAAATTCAATAAAATAAATAAAAAGAGTACATATTGAAACCAATTTTCTTTCCAATTTTTAAATGAATGAAAAGCAAAAGGCAGAATTAAAAAAGGCAATATCGTTTGAAGTCGTGAAGTAAAATAATGTTTGTCTTCACTCCAAAAATAAGAAATCGATAAAAGTAGAAAGTAGAACGTAATTAGTAATAAATAGTTGACTTTTAAAAAAGACTTCCAATTATTTCTCAATTCTACATTCAATAATGCTGAGCCTAAAAGAGTCATCATTCCAATGCTAATCATGGCGCGTGAGATATAAAGCCCCAATAAAATAAATACACACCCTAAAAATTGCATTAGATGGGTGGGCACGAATCGGATAATATGTTTAAATAAGTTGTTCAACAATAATTCTGCAAAATAAGTCTAAAGGTTTTACTTTTGCTATACTTCAAAACTATAATAATAATTTTTTATTGTGTCAAAGACGAACGAATTTATTGAAAAAATAAAATTAGGTGATTTTAGAACCATTGCTAAGGCAATTACAATGGTTGAAAATAATTTGGAAAACAGTGAAGCATTATTATTAAATTTAAAAGCAAACCCGAAAACTAAAGTCATAGGCATTACGGGTCCTCCAGGTGCTGGAAAAAGTACTTTGGTGAACGCACTTTTAAAACAGTTAACACAAGCTCCAAAACCCTCTCAAGAGGGGAATAAGGTTGCGGTTCTTTCTGTAGATCCATCGTCTCCTTTTAACTTAGGTGCATTATTGGGTGACCGGATTAGAATGAGTGATTTTTATTTGAATGAAAATGTATTTATTCGTTCGTTGGCAAGCAGAGGCTCATTGGGTGGTTTAAATGCAAAAATTATAGAGATTATTGATATTGTAAGAGCCAGTGTATTTGATTATATTTTATTGGAAACAGTAGGTGTTGGCCAAAGTGAAGTAGAAATTGCAGGCATTGCCGACACAACGATTGTGGTGATGGTTCCTGAAGCTGGCGATGAAGTGCAAACAATGAAAGCTGGCGTGATGGAAATTGCTGATATTTTTGTGGTCAATAAAGCAGACAGAGACAATGCAGATGAATTTATTAAAAACTTAAAAATATTATCACATTCAAAAGCAAATGAATGGGAAATTCCTGTAGTAAAATGTGTGGCTAGTCAGTATATTGGCATTGATGAATTGATAAACGTGGTACAAAAACACAGTCATTTTATTTCAACCAATGCAGCACGTAAAATTCATTTACTGACTGAGAAAGCGTATCAACTCATTCAGCAAAAAAGAATGAAAGACGTTAGTAAAATGGAGTTATATGAATTGATAAAAAACAAAATGTCTGAAAATGACTTTAATGTTTATCAGATTATAGAAAGAAATTTTTAGTAGCCCCTAAAAGCATAAGGACACATAATTATTCGAATGATTTGGATTGTGTTAAATAAATCTCATATTGCAACAACCCCATCAATTGAAGACTGCAACCAAACAAAGTGATTCGTTTATACTGATAAAAGAGTATTTTTGTTTTACAATTTTTAAAATGATGAATAAGAAATCCCTTTTGATTAAAATATTATTTTTAATCGCAATTTCAACTAACCTAGTTGCGCAAACTGCTTATAAAGATGTAGCACCGATATTCATCGCCAATTGCACAGGCTGTCACCATGCAGGTGGTTTAACGTTTCCTTTAACCAATTATGCGGCTATTTCTTCGTTGGGTGGACCAATAAAATATTCTGTTGAAAATAATAACATGCCACCTTGGCCAGCAGATCCTACATACAGAAATTATCACAGAGAACGAGTATTAAGCGCTGCCGATAAAACCCTTTTAGTAAATTGGATAAACAATGGCATGTTGGCTGGAGATACCACATTGGCACCTCCTATGCCCAATTATTCAGGTTATGAATTAAATGGCACACCTGATTTAATATTGACTTTGCCCACATACACCAGTATGGCTTCATCTTCTGATCATTATTATTGTATCAATGTCCCAACTGGACTATTACAAGACAGATACATCAAAGCGTTTGAATTTGTACCGGGCAATGCAGCGCTCATTCATCATGCAGTAATTACTATAGATACCACAGGAACTGCTGTAAACGACATGAGTGGTGGTTGTTATAATTTTCAAGGTCAAATAAATATTGGTGATTTTGCACCAGGCATGGGCCCTACCGTTTTACCTGGAGTTCCTGGAGCGAAATTTGGTTTTAAGCTCAAAGCCAATTCAACAATTTCATTTCAAATTCATGTGCCAGCAGGAACCAGTGGCAT
>CANHJA010000054.1 GCA_947460795.1 Bacteroidota bacterium
CCAGAAACACAAGTGATAAATAAATCATCGGTTTCATCAACCGCTAAGAAACCAATTAATTTCCCAGTTTTTTCAGAAATATTTAGTGTTTTAACTCCTTTACCGCCTCTGTTTGTAATTCGATAAATTTCTTCCCATTCTTTGGTTTCTTCATTGTATTCATCAAGGTTGGTACGTTTACCTATTCCTTTTTCAGAAACTACTAAAATTGTTTTCGTTTTATCATCTCGATTCACACATGCCATACCTACTACCTCGTCTGATAAATCATCTACTTCAATACCTGTAACACCAATTGCACCTCTACCAGTAGGACGAACTTTTTCTTCAATGAAACGGATTGCTCTACCCGATTTGATCGCCAACATGATGTATGAATGACCATCTGTCAATGCTGCTTCTAACAAGGTATCTCCTTCATTAATGGTTATCGCATTGATCCCATTTTGACGAGGACGTGAAAAGTCTTTTAAAGTAGATTTTTTCACGATTCCTTGTTTGGTACAAAGCACGATATAATGTTCTTTTACATAGTCTTCATCCGTCAAACTCTTAACGTTTAAAATGGTTTTTATTTTTTCATCAGGAGGCAATTGCAATAAATTTTGAATGGCTCTTCCTTTTCCACTTTTTTCGCCTTCTGGAATTTCATATACTTTTAACCAATAGCATCTTCCTTTGTCGGTAAAGAACAATAAAGTTGCATGCGTTGAAGCAATAAATAATTGGTCTATATAATCTTCATCACGCGTTTTACCGCCCATAGCTCCTCTTCCTCCACGACGTTGTGTTCGGTATTCACTTGCAGATGTTCGTTTAATATAACCTAAATGTGAAACAGTAATGACCACATCTTCTTCTTCAATTAAATCTTCAATACTGATTTCATTTGCTAAATATTCGATGTGCGATTTTCGTTCGTCACCAAAGCGTTTTTTAACTTCTAATAATTCTTCTTTAATTAATGCATAACGTAAATCTTCATTGCTCAATAACTCTTTTAAGTCATTGATGATTTTCATAATGGCATCGTACTCTTCTCTAATTTTATCAATTTCAAGACCTGTCAATGTTCTTAAACGAAGCTCCAATATGGCTTTAGCTTGAATTTCACTCAATTCAAATTCAGCCATCAAGCCTTCTCTTGCAACATCTGGCGTTTCGCTTTCACGAATAATTTTTATCGCTTTATCGAGTGCATCTTTGGTAGCAATTACTTTCATGTAACCTTCCAAAATATGTGCTCTTTCTTCTGCTTTTCTTAATTCAAATTTTGCTCTTCGAACAACAACTTCATGACGGAATTTTACAAATTCTGAAATTAATTCTTTGATATTTAAAATTCGCGGACGACCGTCTACCAATGCAACATTATTGATACCATATGAAGTTTGCACTTCAGTGTATTTATACAATTGATTGACGATCACGTTTGCAATGCCATCTTTCTTTAAATCAATCACTAAACGCATTCCATCTCTGTCACTTTCATCTCTCACGTCTCTTACTCCTTCAATTACTTTGTCGTTCACTAAATGCGCAATTTTTTGATGTAAAACTGCTTTATTTACTTGGTATGGAAGTTCATAAATAATGATGCTTTCACTTCCATTTTTATTGGTTTCAATATTCAAACGACCTCTCACCACAACTCTACCACGACCGGTTTCAAAACCTTGTTTCACACCTTCCATTCCGTAAATGATACCTCCTGTAGGAAAATCGGGTGCTTTGATATATTTGGTAATTTCTTCAATTGAAATTTCTTTGTTCTCGATGTAGGCACAAATTCCATCAACTGTTTCGCTCAAATTATGAGGCATCATATTGGTTGCCATACCTACAGCAATACCCGAAGCGCCATTTACAATTAATTGTGGAATTTTTGAAGGCAATACGGTAGGTTCTTTTAACGTATCATCAAAGTTATTTTGAAAATCAACAGTTTCTTTGTCAATGTCTTCAATCATTGCTTCTGCAATTTTTTGCATACGCACCTCTGTGTAACGCATTGCAGCCGGACTATCTCCATCTACTGATCCAAAGTTTCCTTGTCCGTCAATCATCATATATCGCAAACTCCAAGGTTGTGCCATACGAACCATTGTATCGTAAACCGAAGTATCTCCATGAGGATGATATTTACCTAAAACCTCCCCTACAATACGGGCAGATTTTTTATAGGGTTTGTTAAACGTATTTCCCAATTCGCTCATCCCAAATAACACACGGCGATGAACGGGTTTTAAACCGTCTCTCACATCAGGCAATGCACGTCCTACAATAACCGACATTGAATAGTCGATATAGCAAGATTTCATTTGCTCTTCAATGTTTACTTGAATGATTTTATCATTTTGTTCTTCAGGTAAATTTTGTTCTTGATTTTCGTTCTCCATTTATATTAAAATATGAAGGTCAAATGTACGAAAATATTAGCGTCTTAAGTAGTATTTTTTAGCTAAAATGAAGAATGTGGAAAAATGGTGATTTACCCAGTAATGAATTAATTTATGAGGGATTTAATTAAAGGAAAAAATAACCATAATAGGGATATAAAATATACTACTACAGGTTACTATAAACCCAATCTGAGTGCATTTAAGACCTCTTAAACAAAATCTTTCAACTATACTTCTTAGCTGTTACTAGATTGTTTAAGCAAGCTGTTTCTTGAGTAATGGTCTTTATCAAATAACCATTACCCATAAAATACTAGTTTGATTTCAAATAGATGATAGTAGGAAAGTGATCACTGTAGCCATCATTCCAATTTCCACCACTGTAACTTCTTTTTGGATACCCTTTGTATTGTCCAAATTTTTCTACCATAAAAGAGCGGCTAAATACTTCTGCATGATCATAAACCAACCCTTTATTTTGTTGATTGATTACTCCGTAAGAAATGATGCATTGATCAAATAAACTCCAAGCATCATTATAAGCCATAGAGCCCAAGCCTTTTTTATAAAAAGACATCCAAGGATTAAACATACCTCCTTCTTTTACTTCTTCTATTTTTCCTTTCGCTTGCAATACTTCTGTCAAACTTTTATTCGTTGGATCATCATTCAAATCGCCCATATCAAACACTTTTGTATTCGGATTAATCGCCATTAATGAATCAATTACTTTTTTACTTACGCCTGCAGCAATTTTTCTTTTTTCACGAGTAGCTGCCTCTCCACCTCTTCGAGATGGCCAGTGATTTACAAATACATGAACAGTGTCTGTTACTAACACCCCAACTACATGCAAAACATCTCGAGTAGGTCTATCACCAACTTCTACTGGTACGGTTAACGATTCGGAGGCCAATAATTTAAATAATTTAGGGTTGTAAATAAAACCACAATCTACACCTCGTCCATCGGGCCCATCAAATTGAACCACTTTTAAGTTTCTTGATTTTAATTTGGGGCTATTGCACAAGGCTTTTAATACAGAAGCATTTTCAATTTCTGCAACGCCAAAAAAAGCCATGCCATCCTTCGACTTATCCGTTCCCATTTGAGAAATTACATCAGAAAGGTTTTCAATTTTCTTTTTGAAAACTTCAGGCGTATAGGAATTCGCTCCATTGGGAGTAAACTCATCATCATCTGTATTTGGATCGTTTAGTGTATCATAAAAATTTTCAAGATTATAAAAACCAACTGCAATTAGATTTTTTTCTTGTGCTTGTGCTTGTGCTTTTGCTTTGGAAATGAAACTCACTAGTACAAAAACGATTATTGAAAGTTTACGCATGTTTATATTTTCGCTAAAAGTAAAACCTTTTTTGAAAGTTAAGGCATTATTTTATGTAATTCCATTTTAGCAATCCAGTAATACATAGAAATCATGCAAATCGAAGATAGTACATTGAAAAATTATAATAAATCGATAATCACTTCATTTAATAACATCCTAATAAAGAGTATATTTGTCGTTCAAATAAGTAAAATATTATGCTAAAGATAAAATTTGGAACGGATGGATGGAGAGCAATTATTGGAGATGAATATACAGTTCAGAATGTTGCACGAGTTGCAGAAGCAACAGCCATTTGGTTAAAAAAACAAAAAGAAAATCCTGTAGTAGTCATCGGACATGATTGCCGTTTTGGAGGTGAATTATTTACACAAACAACGATAAACGTTTTATGCAAACATGGGGTGAAAGTAATTACACACAAAGGCTTTGTGAGCACACCAATGATCTCTTTTGGGGTATTGCAATATAAAGCCGACCAAGGGGTCGTGATTACAGCAAGTCACAACCCACCAAGCTATAGTGGATACAAATTGAAAGGGGCGCATGGCGGACCAACTCCAGTTCATCAAATTCAAGAAGTAGAAGATTTAATACCAAACCACGAAGTGGAAATTATTGGAGACATTTCGAAATATGAGGCGGCAGGACTAATTGAATATGTGGATTTAGAGCAAGATTATATTGACTATATCAAAACGAAATTTGACATTGAGGCCATGAACAAATCGCCATTTAAAATGGCCTATGATGCAATGTGGGGTGCTGGTCAAAATGTAATTCGCAGGTTGTTTCCGAATGCTATTTTATTGCATTGTGATGTTAATCCTTCGTTTAAAGGAATTTCACCGGAACCATTACATAAAAATTTATTGGAACTTTCTGAAACCATAAAATCAACACCAGAATTAAAATTTGGTTTGGCAAACGATGGAGATGCGGATAGAATTGCATTGTATGATGAAGATGGAAAATATGTAGATTCACATCACATTATTTTATTGTTGATTCATTATTTACATAAATATAAAAACTTAACGGGTAAAGTAGCCATTGCAGCCTCTACTACCCTTCGTGTAAATAAATTATGTGAAAAATATGGTATTGATTGTACTGTTACTCCAATTGGATTCAAATATATCAGCGAAATCATGATGCATGAAGATGTATTAGTCGGCGGTGAAGAAAGTGGAGGCATTAGCGTAAAAGGCCATATCCCAGAACGAGATGGAATTTATGATGGATTGGTTATTTATGAATTTATGATGGCGACCGGAAAATCATTAAAAGAATTATGTCAAGAAATTTATAATGTGATCGGTGAATTTCATTACGAAAGAAATGACTTAACCTTGAAAGAGGAAGAAAAACAGCGCGTTATATCTATGTGTAAAGAAGGAATTAATTCTTTTGGAAAATATTCTGTAGTAGACACTAATTTTATTGATGGATTTAAATATGAATTGCCAAACAATTGTTGGACAATGATTAGAGCCAGTGGCACAGAACCCTTGTTGCGCATTTATGCCGAAGGAAATACAAACGATGAAGTATTGGATATTTTAAAAACAGTAAGAGCTACTTTAGGCGTTTAAAAAAAATCAAATAAATAAAAATCCTAAACAAATGTTTAGGATTTTTTTATATGGGTTATACATTGATTTCATTAACTTATTTTACTCCATACTTCTTTATCTTTTCTGGATAATAAAAAGTTACGCAAATTTTCATTTTGTGGGGTTTGTAAATTGGGATCCGATTGGAGTAATTGAATGGCTTTATTTCTGGTTAATTCCATCAAACCAACATCTTTAATAATATCAGCAATTTTCAAATCGGCAGCACCACTTTGTCGAGTGCCATCTATTTCACCAGGACCTCGAAGTTCTAAATCTTTTTCAGAAATGGCAAAGCCACTGGTTTCATTTACCATGGTTGACATACGCTCTCTACCAACTGCCGAAATTTTGTCTGAGGTTAATAATATACAATAGGATTTATCGGCACCTCGTCCCACTCTTCCTCTAAGTTGATGCAGTTGCGATAATCCAAAACGCTCAGCGCTTTCTATTAACATCACACTGGCATTGGGTACATTTACACCTACCTCAATAACCGTGGTAGCAACCATAATTTGAGCTTTCCCTTTTACAAATCCATTCATATTGCTTTCACGAGTTTCTGCATCTTGCTTCCCGTGCACTTTTGCAATGTTGTATTTGTGTGCAGGAAAAAATTGTTTTACTTGTTCATAGCCCGCTTCTAAATTTTCGTAATCCACTTTTTCACTTTCGTCAATCAATGGGTAAACAATATAGGCTTGTCTTCCTTTATCTACTTCACTGCGAATAAAATCCATTACTTTGGCGCGATATAATTCTGTTCGATGAATGGTAGATATTGGCTTACGGCCTGGGGGCAAATGTTCAATCACAGAAACATCTAAATCTCCATAGCTTGTCATGGCCAACGTTCTTGGAATGGGCGTTGCAGTCATGACTAAAATATGCGGAGGTTTACTATTTTTCTTCCACATTTTTGCCCTTTGAGCCACTCCAAACCGATGTTGTTCATCTATAATAACCAATCCAATATTGAAAAAAACAACAGGATCTTCTAATAATGCATGTGTGCCAATCACAATTTGAATATCTCCATTGGCAAGTCCTTTTAATACTTCTCTTCTTTCTTTAATTTTTACTTTACCAGAAAGATAGCCCACTTGAATTCCTAGTGGAGCCAATAAATCACGAATGCCTGCAAAATGTTGTTGTGCTAAAATTTCAGTTGGAGCCATTAAGCATGCTTGAAAACCATTGTCTAAAGCAAGCAACATACACAATAAAGCTACAATCGTTTTTCCACTTCCTACATCGCCTTGCAAAAGTCGATTCATTTGATTGCCTGTTTGTGTATCTAATCGAATTTCTCTAAGTACTTTTTTTTGATCCTCTGTTAATTCAAATGGTAAATGGTGTTTATAAAATTCATTAAAATAGTCTCCTACTTTGAAAAATAAAAACCCAGGGATATGACTTAAATTTAACTTTAATTTACAAATTCCTATTTGATGAATAAATAACTCTTCAAATTTTAATCGAAAAGTCGCTTGTTGCAATTCACTGTTATTTGCAGGAAAATGAATGTTTCTGACAGCCTGATATTTTGACATTAAATTGGATTCTGTTAAAATATTGGCAGGCAAATTTTCAACAATATGATATGGCTGTAATTGAACAAACAATGCTTGAACCATTTTTACCATAATTTTTCCTGTAATGCCTCGCGCTTTTAATTTTTCTGTAGATGGATAAACAGGATAAAAACTATTCATCGTTTCTGTTGATTCAGTTTCAATTTTTTCCATTTCTGGATGCATGATATTCCAAAACTGATTGAAACGGGAAAGCTTTCCAAAAACGATATAATTGCCCCCATTGGCTACTACTTTTTCAATCCAATTAATTCCTTGAAACCATACCAATTCAATGACCCCTGTATCATCTTTAAAAGTAGACACTAAGCGTTTGCCTCTTCCTTCTCCAATGATTTCACTATAGGTAATTTTTCCTTTTATTTGAACATAGTCTCCTTCATTCTGAAGATCTGTTATTTTGGTAAATTGTGTTCTATCCATATAACGATTTGGATAAAACGTGAGAATGTCAGCATAGGTATTTAGCGACAATTCCTTGCGCAACAATTCACCTCGTTGAGGCCCAACTCCTTTTAGGTATTCAATGGGAGTACTCAAAAAATGATTGTTGCTAGCTAACATTGTATGGTCAAAAATAGATTATTTATTGAAGTTATAAATATAATGGAACATAAAATCTATTTACTTTCAAAACCAAATAAAAAAATTGATGAAAATATTAATTCAAAATTGTGTCTATACAATCTTCATAGCTTTTACCAATTGAAATTTCTATCATTTCATCATTAAAGTTGATGAATAAATTTTTATTTTTCAAACTGGTTATTTTATTTTTTGAAACAATATAGGAACGATGAACTCGAATGAAACTATCTTGAGGCAATCTATCCAACATATTTTTCATTGTCATTCTAGCGATAATTGGCTTTTGATTCAATAAAAAGATTTTTACATAATCATTTAAACCTTCTATGTAAACAATATCCTCATACATCACTTTTATTAATTTATAATCTGCTCGAATAAAAAAATGATTTTGTGCAGCACCAGCTGATGAACTATTTAAAAAGTTAAAGTATTCTTTTGCTTTATTGACACTTTGTGTAAATCGTTCAAATGAAAAAGGTTTCATTAAATAATCTACAGCATTTAACTCAAAACCATCTACAGCATACTCAGGAAAAGCGGTAGTGAAAATAACCATCACATTTTTATCTAAACTTTTATAAAAGTCAATTCCATTAATAGAAGGCATTTGAATATCTAGAAAGATTAAATCTACAGGAAACTTATTGATGTGTTTGAGCGCTTCATTTGGTTTAGAGAATGTTTTTTCTAGTTCCATAAAATCTATATCTGCACAAAAAGTTTCAACTATTTTAAGTGCCAATGGTTCGTCGTCTAATGCGATTGCTTTTATCATGATATATTTAATTTGAGCGTTACAATAAAGCAATGATTTGCTTCTTCTAACGTAAGTGAATGTTTATTTGGATATAGTAAGGACAACTGAGTTTTTGCGTTTTCAATACCAAATCCACTTTTTGTAAATGAATCTGTTATTCTTGTGACTAATGCATTCGTTACTTTAAGTAATAAATTTTCTCCTTGAACAATTAAAAAAATATCAATTATAGAATTTTCTTCAGGATTAACACCATGTTTAAAAGCATTTTCTATAAATGGAATAAGCATTAAAGGTGAAATCTCTTTATTTTTAATCTCCCCTTCTGTAGTAAATGAAACACTGACCGTATCGTCTAATCTTAATTTTTGTAAATCAATGTAATTTTTAATGTAATCAATCTCTTTTTCTAAGGGCACAAACTTTTCCTTTGATTCGCTAATCACATAACGCATTAAACTCGATAATTCTAAAATAGCTTTAGGGGTTGAGTCTGATTTTACTAAGGCTAATGAATAAATACTATTGAGTGTGTTGAATAAAAAATGAGGATTAATTTGTGCCTTCAAGTATGACAATTCTGCATTTAACTTTTCTTGTTCAATTTGTTTCCATTGATGGTTTAATTTTAAAGCCAGGGATGCAAATAACACACCAATAAAAAAGAAAAAATTTTGCCTCAATTCTCTTAAAAAATATTGTAGGTTAGACAATTCAACTTTTGAATGCACATGAGGGTCAGGCAATAAATTTTTGAATGGAATAGCAAAAGAGCATAAAAACCCGAAAATAAAAATTAAAATTACCCCGTATAAAATATATTTTTTTGAATTGTATATTTTAGGGATGATTAAATGATAATGCGCATAAAAAAAACAAATAAGCAACGCTACCAACACCGTATCTTTTATAATAAATGCAGTTGGAATAGAATGTGAATGTATTAAACTAGGAAATATTATAGATGGAATTAATAGGACTAAAATAATTCCCAAGAGATGATATATAATTTTTGTGTTTTTAAACATGATTTCAATAGTAAATATAAATACTAATATTTTGATATAACTTAAATTTTAGGAAATTGTTATTTTTTTAGCGAAGAATAAAAGCAAATTGTAATATACTAAGGTGAAACATTTATTTTCATAGATAAATTATTTTTTCAGATTCCTTTTTTAGTTGAATTATCATTGAAATTCACCATTTGTAATAAAGTCAGTTTTCTGATTCGAATAATTTATACATTTGTTTACGAAAAAAAAGCTGACATGTTAAAACTAAATCACTTAGTAAAAACGTATGCTACTCAAAAAGCAGTAGATGACATTAGTTTTTCTGTAAAAAAAGGATGCATATTTGGGCTACTAGGCCCAAATGGTGCAGGCAAATCGAGCTTATTGCGAATGGTAACAGGAATTACCATGCCCGATAGTGGCGAAATCATATTCAATAATGAGCCTTTTCTTTTATCAAAACACAGTGAACAAATTGGGTATATGCCTGAAGAAAGAGGGCTTTACAAAAAAATGAAAATTAGTGAGCAAGCTATGTATTTGGCTCAACTAAAGGGGCTTTCAAGAAGTGAGGCACAAACTAAAATAAATTACTGGTTTAAGCGACTAGACATGCAAAACTGGGAAAATAAAAAAGTAGAAGATTTAAGCAAAGGAATGTCCCAAAAGCTACAATTTGTGCTTACTGTAGTTCATGATCCAAAGCTATTAATTTTAGATGAGCCATTTAGTGGATTAGATCCATTAAATAGTGAAATTATTAAAAATGAAATCTTTGAATTAGCAAAAAATGGCAGCACAATAATTTTCTCTACTCATCGAATGGAGCAGGTTGAAGAAATTTGCGAAGAAATAATTTTAATCAACAAAGGAAAAAATATTTTGCAAGGCGATGTAAAATCAATAAAAGAACAATTTAAATTGAACCATTTTAAATTAGTAATCAACAATGAATTGATCGGTTTTGAGCATCATATTATTTCAAAAAAAGGGAATGAATATATTTTACATTTCAACAACCAGGATGATGCAAATGCTGTTTTAAATTTCTGTATTCAACAACAAATTAAAATAAGCTGTTTTCAAGAACTTCTTCCTTCGCTGAATGAAATTTTTATTAACCAAGTAGAAGGCTCTGCAGCTCGACAATTTACGAACAATTAAAAAATAATCGCATGAACAAAACTTGGCTCATTATAAAACGAGAATATTGGACTCGAGTAAAGAAAAAAACATTTTTAATTACGACCCTTCTACTTCCCATTTTAGTTGCAGGTTTAATTGCCTTGGTTAGCTATTTAGCAGTTAAAAGTGAGCAAAAACAACTCATTGTCATTCAAGATGAATCTGGTTTTTTTATTAATAAAATAGATTCTACAGATGAATTTTACAAAACGATTTACAGCCAGCCCAAAGCCAACGAATCTAAAAAAGATTTTTTAGAAAGAAAAGACGCAGATATTTTAGTACACATTTTACCTTTCAAAAACAATCATCCTGATAGTGTAATAATATATAAGGAAGGAGGCGTGAGTTTATCTGCCAAAAGTTTTATTAGCAATGAGCTCGATAAAATTTATCAAATTAAGCAAATGCAAGATGCTGGAATTAATAAATTTCAAATTGACAGTATCAATAACAGTGCAATGGCTATAAAAAGTTATGATTTAGAAAATAACAAAGAAACAAGTTCTGAAATAGCGATGGCGATGGGTTATAGCATGGGTTTTTTAATGTATATCATTATTTTTATTTATGGAGCTGGAGTGATGAGGGGCGTAATGGAAGAAAAAACAAATCGCATTGCAGAGGTAATCATTAGCAGTGTAAAACCATTTCAATTAATGATGGGAAAAATTTTAGGAATTGGTCTAGTCGGTTTAACTCAATTTATTATTTGGTTGTCATTGATGGGCTTCATGTTTTTAGTTTCACAAATTGTTTCTCCTGAAATGAATGCCGCCATGCATTCGCCTATAATGCAAAATCCTGAGATGCAACAACAAGCCTTGGAACAAATGAATGGAGAATTTAATCCAATGATTCAAAATTTATTACATCAAAATTGGGGGTTAATTATTGGAGCCTTTTTGTTTTACTTTTTAGGTGGCTATTTTATTTATGCAGCCATGTTTGCAGCTGTAGGCAGTTTAGTAAACGAAGATCCTCAAGAGGCTCAACAATTAACATTGCCTGTTTCTCTACCCATCATTTTTGGAATTATTATTTTACAGGCTACTATCAAAGATCCAAACAGCCCCTTGTCAATTTTTGGCAGTTTATTTCCTCTAACTTCTCCCATTGTAATGTTAGGCAGAATTCCTTACGGCGTTCCAACATGGCAACTCATTTCGTCTATGCTTTTATTAATTGGAGGATTTATATTGATGACTTGGATAAGTGCAAAAATATACAGAACAGGCATTTTAATGTATGGTAAAAAACCAACATTGAAAGAAATTATCAAATGGATCAGAAACAGTTAAGCGTTTGAAAGCTCGTCAACAATAAG
>CANHJA010000055.1 GCA_947460795.1 Bacteroidota bacterium
TAGCAAACGAAACCTGCCGTACAATCTTTCACCGGCATCCAAGTAATTAATCGAACATAAACAGAGGCTCCATAAGAAATGAAAATTCGATTGAATGGCCAATTGACTACTTTACCACCTCTAACATATCTCGATCCAACACTTACATCCGCATTGTTTTTGCAGGCTTCATAAAGTCGAATTAAATCCTCTGGATTGTGAGAAAAGTCAGCATCCATTTCAAAAATAAAGTCATATTTACGTTCAATACTCCATTTAAATCCAGCGATATATGCTTTGCCTAAACCTTGTTTGCCATTGCGCTCAAGAATAAAAAGTGTATCAGGAAAATCTTGTTGTAATTGCTTCACTTTTTGAGCAGTCCCATCTGGTGAACCATCATCAATGATTAAAATATGAAATGGTTCGGGCAATGAAAATACTTTACGAATTATCTTTTCGATATTTTCGATTTCGTTATAAGTCGGTATAAGAATTATTTTATTCAAAGTATTTTTCAGATTGGAAAATTAATAGTTAAGACGATTAAAAACAATTATTCGTTAACTAATTTATTCACTTATATCTTTTTTAACATAGTTTCATTAAAAATCTTAGAAACTACATTTTTTGTATCAAGTGCAAAATCGCCTTTCATAATCCAATCGTAGTAAGAAGGCTCTTTTTTAAATACTTCCGCAACAGATTTATCTTTGTGTTTGCCAAAATTAAAAACTGGAATAGTTTGCACAATTTTCACTCTTCGAGAATAGTCTAAAAAATCATCCCCTTGAGAAAACTTTCCTAAAAATTCTACATCATTTTGCAAATCTTCATATCGGTCTATTTGAGCATATAAAACTTCAATTGTTGCTAAGGCATCTGCTTCAGCACTGTGGGCATTTTGAATTTCTTTGTCACAATAAAATTTATAAGCAGCACTTAAACTTCGAGGTTCTTTTTTAAAGAAAATTTGTTGTACATCCACTAAGTGTCGATCTCTGAAATTTACTTCAATACCTACTCGAAGAAATTCTTCTGTCAAGATTGGGAAATCAAATTTATTCGAATTAAAACCACATAAATCACAATTTTCTAAAAACTGTTTTATGCCATTTGCTAATTCTTTAAAACTTGGTTCATTCGCTACATCCTCATCATAAATTCCGTGTACTTCTGATGATTCTTTAGGAATAGGCATTTGAGGATTAATTCGTCTTGTTTTAATATCTTTTTTTCCATCCGGATGAATTTTAATTATAGATATTTCAACAATTTTATCATGAATAATACTGGTGCCTGTAGTTTCTAAATCGACGCAAGCAATGGGTCTTGTGAGTTTTAAGTTCATGTTGCAAATGTGAGAATTTATTTTAACTATTTTGGGTTTATTTTTTCAACCATTTTTCAATAGCTTCCTCATCCATCGTTATATAATTGGGTTCTTTATAAACGGTGGTGTCTTCAACCCATCTAATTTTGGGTAATGCATGTCCATCAGCAAGTGTAATAAATTGTTCTACACCATTAAAAATAGAAAAATCAATATTTGAAGCTCTTGTGTCTGTAAAAAAATCATTCAATTTAGAAGAATCTCCATTTAAAATTATATAAAAAGGAATGGAAGGGTTTTTTTCTTTCATGATGCGCATTCTTTTGGCTGCTTTTCTGCAATACTCGCATGTCATACTCATAAATGCAATTACATGTTTTCCTTTGCGCAATTCTTTTATTGGCGCTTTGTTGTTTTGTGAATGATATAATAAACTCAGTGGAATGGGTTTATTTAAAATGGGTTCTTTTTCTGCCAAATAAATACTTTCTGGAGGTGAAATAATGATTGGAATGGATATACTTCCCAAAAATAATAGCATTGTCAATAGATTTGCCCATTTAAAATTCCATTCATATTGAATCCTTGACATCATTGCCAAGATAAAAATCATTCCAGCATTTTTAACTACAGATTGCAAGGGCGTCATTGGTATATACTCTCCAAAACAGCCACAATTTCCCGATGTCCCATATTGTTTAATCACTAAAAATAAATACAACGTAAATGCAGTTAATAAAGCTATTGAAACGGGTATGGCTACTTTTTTTATTCTAAAATGAATAATGAATAGAATGCCTAAAAATAATTCTAATCCGATAAGAATTCTTGCAGACCATTCGGCCATAGTCCAATTAAAGAAGGTGGTTTCTACAATTGTCCAACCAAATTGTTCTAAGGTTGGTATTTTAGAAATTGCTGAAAAAATAAATACTGAACCAATTGTAAGGCTTAAAATGGTAAACAATATTTTTTTATACTGTAGATTCAAAAGGATGCATTATTTCAAACAAATGTAATAATTTGCTCTTAATATTTAGCCATTCAAATCGAAAAAATCAGCTAGAACTTTGAGTGATACATCATTTTCAGATTTTTTTATTTGTTCATTGATGTATGAATAAAATTGTTCTAAATTAAAATTGTCTAAACTTGATAATTCTTTATTGTAGCTTTTGAAAGCCATGCTCCAATTATTAAATTGTCTAACGTCACGTTCTGCTTCTTGAATTTTAATCAAGTTGTCATGTCGTCTGTCAATTGCTATTTTCTCAAATAATTCCAATACATCTGCTTTATCTCCTTCAATAATTTGGAAAAAATGTTTGTTACAGTATACCAATATGCCTGTAATTTCAATTTCGGCATTATTTTTATTTGAACTTTCTAGAATAGATTTTATATCCTCATATTTCAGGCTGTCACATCCAGTACTCACATAGGATAAATGATATATTTTTTTCTCGTTCATGCCGTAAAAGTATTGTTATTTTTCAAATACATATATTCTTAAAATAAATAGCTTATAAAGATTGCCTTTTAAGTTTTTTAGTTCAATTATACATATCCTTTACCGACCCAAAGCCAATAATATCTCTGACAATGTCTTTTTCTCGCATTTCAACTGCTTTAATAATTTTAGCACTGCCAAATTTATCTTTAATATCATAAACTGTTTTCCGAAGGAAGTCCCGTTTAATGTTGTTATCAAACAATTCGTATTGTATATTTTTATCGGTAATAAAATGATTTACAAGGACGCCAATGGTTCTTAATTCGGGTGTAAATAATGTAAAATTGCGTTCTCTTTCTGCATCCATTATTTTTTGGGAAAGAAATTTATAAATATCAGTTCCATCTTGCAAAGGCCTCGTCATATTAATGTGCGTATCCCAGCCAGTATGATTTTGATAGCTACACGTAAACCCAATCGTTTTACAAAAGAAATGATGTTTTACCATTCTTGTTTCTAATTTCATGCAGAGGGATAAAAAAATATCTTGCAATTCTTTCGGATTATTACGTTGCTGTTGCGACAATGTTCTTACTGCTGACATTGATTTATAGCCATTGCTGTAAAAATCAACTTCTGCAAAGTTGAGTCTATAATGCCAATAGTATCCAATTACACCTCCCATAATTTTCTTTAATACTTGTGGTGATGTGTGTCGCATTTCATAAGGTGTTTTTATGCCTGCTCGTCTTAATTTAGAGGCAGATCGCTCTGCAATTCCTGGTAAATCGGTGAGCTCAATTTTACGCAATACCTCATCAATATTTTGTGCATTAATGTGCACTAAACCATTTGGTTTTTGCATATCGGTAGCTAGTTTTGCTAAAAATGTGTTTGGTGCAATTCCAATAGAGCATTGCAGCCAATCACCCACTTTTTCCTTAATGTCTTTTTTAATTTGATTGGCTAGTTTATCCATGTCAGGATAGACTAATTTATAGGATGTTAAGTTAACTACTGCTTCATCAATGCTTTTGGGTATTACATCGTCTGAATAACTGCGTAAAACATTCATAATACCAATATGAAATTTTCTGTAAATGGCTGATTTGGGCTCTACGCTGATAATATGAGGGCACAACATTCTTGCTTCTGGCATGCGCATACCTGTTTTTACCCCATATAATTTGGCCTCAATAGAAGGCGCAATAATTACACCATTCGAATGGTTGCCGCATACGCCAATTGGCTTGCCACGAAGCATAGGATTTTCCTGCTGCTCACAACTAGCAAAAAAACTATTCATGTCAATAAATAACACAACTGCTTTCGGATTGGGTACTATATTATTTTTAAACTGCACAAGAGAATTCATATCGAAATTAATTGAAGGTGAAACCATAAACAAACTTTGTGAATAAGTTTATCTTCCTTCAAAATTAGAAATCGTGTATGTAATGAGCTTACGTAATAAAGGCATTTACGTAGTTCTAAAAAAATAAATTCCTTCATTTAGGAAGTAAGTTCCCAACTGCCTTCTTCTATTTCTTGTTGAAGTTGCTGTTCATCCCAGCCACAATAACCAAGGAATAATTGCAACTCATTTTCATGAATTGTTTGCGCATTTATATGATTGATTGCTTGTTTAAAATCGCCACCCCAATAATATTGGCCTGCAATGTGTTTTCCTCCTTCAATTAAATCGGGTCGTTGATGAATAAAAAATAACTTTTCTTGTTCAACAGGTCCTCCTTCATATAATGGAAATGGTTGGCAATGCTGAAACTCGACTAACTCATTTAATTTTCTTGAAAAAATAGTATTCGTAATAAATCCCCAAGCTCCATTTTCATTGACCTCACAAATGAGCAAATTGGTATTTTCAAAAATTGTACCTGCTAATAAAGGAGTACTTTTTATATGTTGTCCTGCGGTAATAATCATGTTATTTTTTAAGATTTGGATAAGTTAAAGGTAGCGCATTTCTTCAAAAATAAAATAGATTCATTCACTACAGCTTGCATTGCTGCTGGTAACGTAGTTTCATTCCAAGGGTGTTTTCTTCCAAATACATGATCACTTTCTAACAAAAAAAGGGTTGCTTTTGGTTGCCATTCTTTTAGTTTTTCTGCTGCATAATAGGGTACTGCTTCATCTTTTGTACCATGACAAATTAATATTGGAATGTTTATTTTGCGAATATTTTTTTCAATATCTAATCGTTCCTTAAATTGACAATAGTTTTCATATAATTGGTAATATAGCGGTAGATTTTGATTGGTTCTTTTGTTAGCCATATATTGAACGCCTGTTGCTTTCCATTCTTTCATTTGTTCATCTGACCAACGATTCCAAGGACTTTTACATTCATCTACCGAAGCCCAAGTTATGAGGCTTTTTATACGCTCATCTTCACTTGTCTTTAATATTGCAATGCCTCCGCCTCTGCTGTGTCCAATGAATGAAATTTGATTGATGTCTAAATGGCTTTTGTACATATTTCTTTCATCAATAACCCAATTAATAATTTGTTCAACATCAAATAATTCTTTTGTATAATTATTGTTGCCATATGCATTTAAGTCAGCAAATTCTTCAGGAAAATCAGTGGTAGTTCCATTGTGGGATAAATTCATTTTAATAAAAACAAATCCATTTTCTGCAAATTGTTGAGCAATTAAATCGAAATTACCCCAATCTTTAAATCCATTAAAACCATGCACATAAATTACAATTGGTTTTAAAACACCGTTGTCTTTGTAAAAAATGTCAACTAACATGTCCCTATTTTCGGAACCTTTAAGCAGAATGTTTTTGATCGATTGCATGCGTAAATGTAAAAAAAAATCCCTCTTCAAGTGAAAAGGGATTTGAGTATTTATTTATCTTAACTATTCTGAAACAGCAGCCATTGCATTTTGTTTATTCGAATTTTTACGTAAAACTTCATCTAATATAATTTTACGCATACGAATAAAGTTTGGAGTAACTTCTATACACTCGTCAAATTCAATATACTCCATACACTCTTCAAGAGTTAATAATTTTTTAGGAGCCATACGAGTTGCATCATCTGTACCAGAAGCACGGTGATTGGTTAATTTTTTTGCCTCTACCGCATTAATTAATAAATCGCCTGGTTTAATATGTTCAGCAACAATTTGTCCTGCATAAACTTCTTCAGTTGGGTCAACAAAAAAGGTTCCTCTATCTTGTAATTTATCAATTGAATACCCTGTAGTAACACCCGCAAATTTAGAAATTAAAACACCATTATTACGTCCAGGAATTGGGCCTTTCCATGGTTTGTATTCACTGAAACTATGAGCCATAACTGCCTCACCAGCAGTACCAGTTAACATTTGAGTACGTAAGCCAATTAAACCTCTTGAAGGAATTTCAAACTCAATGTGCTGCATTGCACCTTTGGTTTCCATTACTTGTAATTCACCTTTTCTACGAGTAACTAAATCGATTGCTTTACTTGCATACTCTTCAGGAACATCAATTACTAAAATCTCATAAGGCTCACATGTTTTGCCATCAATTTTTTTAGTAATTACTTGTGGTTGACCAACAGTTAACTCGTATCCTTCACGACGCATTGTTTCAATCAAAATACCTAAGTGTAAAATACCACGACCAAAAACTAAGAAAGTATCTCCACTGTCTGTATCTTCTACACGAAGGGCTAAATTCTTTTCTGTTTCTTTAATCAAACGATCGCGTAAATGACGAGAAGTAACAAATTTTCCATCTTTACCAAAGAAAGGGGAGTTGTTGATACTAAAAGTCATATTCATCGTAGGTTCATCTACTTTGATAAATGGCAATGCTTCAGGATTTTCAGCATCTGCAATGGTATCACCAATATTAAAATCATCAATTCCTACTACTGCACAAATATCTCCAGCAACTACTTCAGTTACTTTTTTCTTACCTAATGATTCAAAAATGTATAATTCTTTAATTTTTAATTTACGATTGCTACCATCTTCAGAAATTAAAGCAATTTGTTGTCCTTCTTTAACTGATCCTCTAGATACACGTCCTACAGCAATACGGCCTAAAAATGAAGAGTAATCTAAAGAGGTAATTTGCATTTGTAAATACCCTTCTGATACTTTTGGTGCAGGCACATATTGAATAATTCCATCTAATAATGGAGTAATATCATCGCACTGAGAATTTTCGCTATTGAACCAACCATTTTTTCCAGAACCATAAAAAGTTGGGAAATCTAATTGCTCTTCAGAAGCTCCTAATGCGAAAAATAAATCAAAAACAGCATCATGAACTTCATCCGGACGACAGTTTTCTTTATCTACTTTATTAATAACCACAATTGGTTTTAAATTTAAAGCCAATGCCTTTTGTAATACAAAACGAGTTTGTGGCATAGGTCCTTCAAAAGCATCTACTAATAAAATAACTCCATCAGCCATTTTCAATACACGCTCTACCTCTCCACCAAAGTCAGCATGCCCAGGAGTATCGATTACATTGATTTTTACATCTTTATATACTACAGAAGCATTTTTAGAAAAAATCGTGATTCCACGTTCTCTTTCTAAGTCATTGCTATCCATTATTAAATCTCCAGATTCTTGATTGGCTCTGAAAACATTTGTTTGATGTAAAATTTTATCAACCAATGTAGTTTTACCATGGTCAACGTGGGCAATAATTGCGATGTTACGAATATTCATTTTGTAGTTTTAACCTATTTTAAAAGTTTGCAAAGGTAAGACTTTATATTTGCTAAATAGCATTAAGTTAAAACTATTGAGTTAAGAAATGATTAATAGTAGTTGAATAAGCATATAAAATTGAACCTATTAATCTTATTCAAGCTAACATCTAGTTGTTTTTCGCTTTTTTCCGACCATCCCTTTTTGTTCTATTTTTAATATATAATCCAATGCAAAAGGTATTTTGCAAGCTGTGACTCCCATTTCAACCTTTATTTTTCCTATTGCATCAGCTGTTTTTTTTGCTTTTTCAAGCAAACTCGGGATGTAGGTACCTACAGAAATCACAAAACCATTCATTGTATACTTAATTCGATTTTCTGATCCGTGAATTTCTTTTTGAATGCGTTTGAGTAGGTTTTCAATTTGTTTTTTATCCAATTGTTCATCTGGAATATAACTCATCACTAAGCTCAATGTATTCCAACCAGCAGTTGCTATTTTTTCTTCTTTAGATTCTATCCAATCTAAAGCAATTTGCCAACCGAAAGGACTTTCAGCTGCTACAAATGGAACGGTATATTCACTGTGCATATTCCAAGTTGCATTGTTAGCCCAACGATTTAAATCATCTTTAGTCATTTTATTTTCATCTCCAATCAAACCAGCCAAATACATGGCATCCGTGTTTCCTGTATCGTATAATTCGATCGCTAATTCATGATTTTTTTTTATTTTTTTTACAATCGTTTTCAAATCCCCAACTTTTACCCCAAAAGTTGTTTCAGCTGGGGCTCCGTGTTGAATATGTATTTTTTTAGTTTGTTCGGAGCTTAAAGATTTGAGTGTTTGCATTATTGTGCTAACTTCCATCATCCATTCGTTTAATGAGTAAAAATATATATTTTGATTTTAAAAATAAAAAAGCCTCGAAAAAATCGAGGCTTTTTGACATAATTTTTGATTGATTACCAAACCTTGGCACGTTGTGCTTCTGGTTTGTACATTTTGTTTCCTTCTTTTACATTAAAAGCAGCATAAAAAGGAGCAAAGTTAGATAATGGTCCATTGCAACGATGTTCTCCAGGACTGTGTACATCCGTTACTAAACGTTGTTCAGCTTCTTCTGGACGAATATTTTGACGCCATACTTGAGCCCAACTTAAGAAGAAACGTTGGTCTGGTGTAAAACCATCAATTTTTTCAGTTGATTGCCCTTGTTTTGTACGTTTGAATGCATCATAACCGATAGTTACACCACCTAAGTCAGCAATATTTTCTCCTAAAGTTAAGGCACCATTTACATGTTTATTATCTAAAATAGTGAATGCATTATATTGTTCAACCACCATTTTTGTTTTCGCATCAAAACGAGCTTTATCATCTGCACTCCACCAATTTTTCAAATTTCCATCAGCAGCGTATTGGCAACCTTGATCATCGAAACCATGTGTCATTTCATGTCCAATTACTCCACCAATTGCACCATAAATAACAGCATCATCTGCATTTTTTTCAAAGAAAGGATATTGCAAAATTCCTGCAGGGAAAACGATTTCATTGAATGCTGGATTGTAGTATGCATTAACGGTTGGAGGTGTCATTCCCCATTCAGTTTTATCAACTGGTTTGCCTAATTTACTGATCATATAGTTGTAATCAAACACATTAGAAGCCATAATATTTTTTACATAATCCGTACCAATTTCTAAGCCTTTGTAATCTCTCCAATTATCAGGGTACCCAATTTTTTTAATGAAAGAATGTAACTTATCAGTAGCTTTTGCTTTCGTGCTATCACTCATCCAATCCAAAGATTGAATTCGCGTTTCAAATGCAATTTGTAAATTATCTACCAACTCAAGCATTCTCTTTTTAGCTTCTGCTGTAAAATATTTATCAGTATACATTTTCCCTAATTGATCTCCAACTGAACCATCCACAACAGCTAAAACTCTTTTCCAACGTGGCTTTTGCTCTTGCTGACCTCTCATAATTTTGCCATAAAAATTGAAACTTTCTTGGTCGAAATTTGAACTTAAATATCCAGACATTCCAGAAATCATATGCCATTTTAAATAGGTTTTCCAACTGTCAATTGGAGTTGTTTGTATCATTTTTGCCAATGCTTCAAAAAAAGCAGGTTGGGCAACTAACAATGTATCTTGACCTTTAATATTAATTTTTGATAAAAAATCAGCCCAATTTATCCCTGTAGTTTTCTTAGAAAAGTCAGCTAAAGAATATTTATTATATAATTTATAAGGGTCTCTCATAGTTACTCTGTCCATGCTTACTTTAGCAATAGCCGTTTCCATGGCCATGATGATAGCAGCATGTTTTGCAGCATCAGCATCATTTTCACCAGACAATTTCAACATGCTAGTTATGTGAGCAACATATTTAGTGCGTATATCTGCCTCTTTAGCATCTGCTTTTAAATAATAATCTCTGTCAGGTAATCCTAAACCACCTTGAAATAAATTGCCAATGTTTTTTGTAACCTCTTTATCATCAGGCCCAACATAAAAACTAAACAATGGGTTTGCATTCATTGTAGTTTGACGAGCAATTTCGTTTACTAAAGAATTTGCATCTGTTAAGGCATTTATTTTATCTAACTCAGATTGTATTGCGCTGATACCTGCTTTGTTAATTGCGTTTGTATCCATTCCACTTCTATACAAATCACCAACCATTTGAATTGGTGCACCTTTTTCTGCGTCAGTTACTAATGCAGCATCTTCTAATAAACCTTGTAAGGCTTTTTTATTAAATTCTTCTAATAAATTAAAACTTCCCCATCTTGTTTCTGAAGCAGGAATTTCTGTTGTTTTCATCCAAGCACCATTCGCATATTGATAAAAATCATCCGCTGGATTTACAGTTGTATCGATATTTGAAGGGTCAATAAATTTCTTACCCGCTGGTAAAGAACTAAATTCTGAAGAGCCTGCATTCTTTTCATTGCAAGCAGTAAACGTAATGGCACTCAAAGATGCTGCTACGATTAAATGTTTTAAATTCATTTTTAAAATTATTTTGAGTTTCAAAAGTAAATCGTTTTTTTCAGTATGAATTAGAAAAAATGATAAAAGGTTATAAATTGAGATAACTGCGCAAAAAATGATTGCCTATTTGACAACCTAAATGATCCTTCGCAAAGAATTACTGTTAAAATTCATCAAATTCAGAAGAATGATATGAAAAACTACTATTTTTTATTATTTTTGGACAATCTATACATGGAACAATTAGAAAGTACAAAAGTTAATAAGGGAAAAGCAACCTATATCTACTCAATTATTGGAGTAGCGTTGGTATTGTTTTTATTGGGGTCATTGGGTTGGTTGGTAATCAATGCGGGTCAATTATCAAATTCAATGAAAGAGAAAATTGAAATCAATGTTGAATTAAACGATAATAACAGAGAAGAAAAAGGGTTGCAATTAAAAAAAATAATAGAGGAACAAGCGTTTACTAAACAAGCAGAATATGTCTCTAAAGAAAAAGCTTCAGAAATATTTAAATTAGAAGTAGGTGAAGAATTTAACCAAGTTTTAGATATCAATCCATTGTATGCATCAATCAATATTCATCTTCACTCAGAATATATGAATGCCGATAGCATTCGAAAAATTGAAGCATTTTTAAAACAAAGCAATGTTGTTCGCAGCGTTTACTATCAAAAAAACTTGGTAGATATTATGAACAGCAACGTAAAAAGAATTGGATTATTGATTTTATTGATTTCTTTATTCTTGATATTTTCTGTGATAATTTTAATTGACAACACGATACGCTTGGCCATGTACAGCAATCGTTTTTTAATTAAAACAATGCAAATGGTAGGTGCCACAAGATGGTTTATTGCCAAGCCTTTTAATATTAGAAGTGTTATTAATGGCATCATTAGTGCTGTTATTGCAATAATTGGTGTTTTGCTTTTAAAAGCGTTTGCAGAAAATTTATTACCTGAGCTAAAAACGTTGGCCAGTTTAAAATGGATGATTATTTTATGCTCAAGTATTTTAGCTTTAGGAATCGTTATTTCTTTACTGAGTACACATCGTTCAGTAATCAAATATTTACGTACTCAAATTGATGACTTATATTAAAAAATAAATAAAAATTATGGCATTAGATAAAAATAGCAGCTCAAATTCATTCCCTTTTGGAAAACAAAATTATACGTTAATGTTCATCGGTTTGGGTGTCATTATTTTAGGATTTGTATTAATGGCAGGCGGTAAAAGTACCGACCCGAAAATATTTAATGAAGCTGAAATATACAGCACCACTCGTATCACCA
>CANHJA010000056.1 GCA_947460795.1 Bacteroidota bacterium
CCCTCATTTATTTTCTGTGAAACAAGATATTGAAATTGCTGGTTTCTTTGCTGCTACCATTGCGTGGGGTAACAGAACAAGTATTTTAAACAGTTGTAAAAAAATAATGACAGCTATGGATTATGCCCCGCATGATTTTTTAATAAACCATGAAGAAAATGATTTGAAACGATTTCTAGGCATTAAACACAGAACATTCAATGAAACTGATTTATTATATTTTATTCATTTTTTACAAGGACATTACAAACAACATAATACCTTAGAAGTTGCATTTAATTTATCGAAAAGTAAAAATATGAAAGAGCGATTAATTGCATTTCATAGTTACTTTTTTTCGATTGAACATCCGCACAGGACTCAAAAACATGTTTCAACTCCTTTAAAAAATTCTGCTTGCAAGAGACTGAATATGTTCTTACGATGGATGGTTCGACAGGATAAAAATGGGGTTGATTTCGGGCTTTGGAAATCCATAAAACCTGCTGAATTAATTATGCCAATGGATGTACATGTTTGCAATGTAGCCCATCATTTTCAATTAATATCTGAAAATAAATCAAATTGGAATATGGCAGAACAGCTCACCGATAATTTAAAAAAGTGGGATGCAAAAGACCCTGTAAAATATGATTATGCTTTGTTTTCCTTAGGAGTGAATAAAATTATTTAAGACAACCTATATACTTTAAATGCTTAAAGTTAGAAACTAAAACAACTTCTATTCTTTGCAAAAATATTTAATCCTTAGCGTTTAAATGTATTTACCATTTAAGGCTCAAAGAAGTCAACAAGTTATTATTGTTGTGATGAAGATTGTTGTCAAAGATTTTATCTTTCGATAAAAAATGTTTGGCTTCTATACGCCACAACAAATTTTTTCGGATAGCATAATCGTAGTTAGCAGAAAAACCATACGTTTGGAAACCATTTGCAGTATTGGTTGAAATAATAATTTGATTTGCATCGTTGTAATGCTCTACTCTACAAGCGATTTTTGACTTGTCATTTAAATTGTATTTAGCTACAATAATTGGTGAATACCAATAGGCATTTTTATTCGGAAGGTACTTTTCAATGCCAAAGTCGAAGCCAAAGACAACACTGATTTTTTTTGTTGGCTCATAAATAACATATGCATCTTGAAATAATCTTGGCGCATTCAAAATATCGGGTTTATCGCTGCCAAGAAAGTTGCTGTAGTTAATTGTTATTTTGTCGGTGGGTTTATAAGTCAGTTGAGCTCCGAAAGATGGACGTTGAATATCATTTGGCATTTGAATTTTTTGCCAACCATTCAATGCTAAAATTGCAGCATATAATTTTTCATTTTTTGATGTGTAGGAAAGCCGAACACCCGTTTCGTAATATGGAGAGTTTTCTGCTAAAATACTCCTTGATAAATTATAACTGTCGGCACCTATTGCACTTTCAAATCCAATATGCGATGGCATCACTCCTGCATCAATCCATATATTTTTTTTCTTTGAGACTTTAAAACCAATATTGGATTCATAAATAAATTGAGCCCAAGTAGGTTCATTTGCTAAGTTATATTGAGCATAGCTACCAGCCATCAATCCAAAATTTCCTCTCACACCTTCATTAATATACGCAACTTTGATCATAGCCAAATTGATTGCTAATTCATTGTGGCGTTTGTAATTATATAAGAAATTTGAATTTTCATGATTGCTCGGATTGGCAAAATTATACCCATAATAAGCTTCTGTATAACCGCTAATTGCAATGTCTTTTGGCAACCCATTTTGTGCAAATAAGCTCATTGAATACATGAATAAAAATACTAGTTGTAATTTTTTCATCTAATATACTATTTCTGAATTTCTAAATTAATATCCTAAAATTAAATCAATCGAACACCTGCATCTTCTAACTTTACTAGGCGTGCTTTATATAAAGTTCCAACCGATTTTTTAAATGTTTTTTTACTCATTTTTAATAATCGAGTAATATCTTCAGCATCGCTTTTATCATGCAGTGGCAAAAACCCTTTGTGTTTATTCAAATAAGTTAAAATGGTTTCGGCACCTTCTTCTAAACGTTGTCTGCCTTTGGGCTGTAGGCTAATATCAATGGTATGATCCTCTCTTATTGCTTTTATATACCCTTTCAACTCATCTCCAATTTGTACATCTTGGAAAATTTCATTGTGATAAATTAAGCCTTTATGTTGCTTATTGATAATGGCATTATAACCTAAAGGAGTCGTTTCAAAAATCAATAAATCTACTTCATCTCCTGCATCAACTGTTAAGTTTTCATTGTTTAAAAATCGATTGATTTTAGCTGATGCTACCAATCGTTCTGTTTGTTTATCAACAAATAAATAAACTACATATTTGTGCCCTGCTAACATTTTTTGCGTCTGTTCTTTAAAAGGAACAAATACATCTTTTTCTAATCCGCATTCTAAAAACGCCCCGATTTCTGTGGCATGACGTACCCTTAAATATCCAAATTCATTTGCTTTAATAAATGGAGTAAGTGTAGTGGCAACCCAACGTTGTTCAAAATCTTTATATACAAAAACGTCTATTGTATCACCAATTGACATATCCTTATCTACATATTTATTAGGCAATAAAACATCATTGCCATCCTCATCACCTAAAAATAACCCTACGCTTGTAGTGCGCAAAATGGTTAACGAATTCATTTGACCTAATACTAACATTCTCTATTTCTTTTTACTTTTTTTTGCTGAACCCATAATAGGAACATCCAACACAATTTTATAATCTATTTGTTTACGATCTAAATTAGCAGCAGCAACAAGCACTTCAATAGGCTGCCCTATTTTAAATTTCATTTTGGTGTGTTTGCCAACAAATGCATATTCTGATTCTTCAAAAATAAAATCATCGACATCTGTTAAATCTGTGATAGAAATAAATCCTTCACACTTATGCTGTATTGTTTGTGCCCAAAAACCAAATTTACCTACGCCACTTATGACTGCACTAAATTCTTCACCGATAAATTTACGCATAAATTCTACTTGCTTGTATTTGCTTGCCTCACGTTCACTTTCCATAGCTTTGCGCTCTCTTTCACTGCAATGCGAACACAGCTGTTCCATATTTTTTATAGGATGAATATCATTGTTTAGTATCTCAAACACAATCCGATGTACCAAAACATCCGGATAACGACGAATAGGAGATGTAAAATGACAATAATACTCAAATGCTAAACCATAATGCCCTATATTTTCAGTAGTATATATCGCTTTTGCCATTGTGCGAATTCCCAATGTATGCAACACACTTTGTTCTGGATGATTTTCAGTTTTTATAACCATTTCATTAAATGATTTGGCAATCGTTTGCGGCGACTTTAAATCAAATTTTAATCCAAATTTTCCTGCAAAAGAGACAAACGTTTTTAATTTTTCAATATCTGGAGTATCATGCACTCGGTAAGGAAAAGGAATCGGCGCATTTTTAAATTTTATTTTATAAACATGCTCAGCTACTGTTCTATTGGCAAGCAACATCAACTCTTCAATTAACTGATGACACTCTTTACTTTGTTTAACTAATACATCAATAGGAACTCCTTTTTCATCCAATACAAAACGAACTTCTTCAGAGGAAAAATTAATAGCCCCTTCATTAAATTTTCGTTTTCGTAGCTGTTGTGAAATAGAATGAAGTAATAAAATTTCATCTACATGTTCACCTTTTTTTGTTTCTATAATTTCTTGAACTTCTTCATATGTATATCTCCTATCAGAATGAATGATTGTTTTTGCAATTTCATAATTTAACACATTGGCAGTAGCATCAATTTCAAAAATGACAGAGAAAGTTAGTTTATCTTCTTTAGGCCTCAATGAACACAATTCATTCGATATTTTTTCAGGCAGCATGGGTAAAACTCTATCTGGCAAATACACAGAAGTAGCCCTTTTTATTGCTTCCTGATCTAATGCAGTACCCGCTTTTACATAATGTGATACATCTGCAATATGAACTCCAATTTCATAGTTTCCATTGGCCATTTTTTTTAATGAAATCGCATCATCAAAATCTTTCGCATCATAGGGATCAATCGTAATTGTCAATGTATCTCGCAAATCTTTTCGACGTTTTATTTCCTCCGATGCAATATTCAATGGGATTTCTTTCAACTCATCTATTACTTCTTTAGGAAATTCTAATGAAAAACCATTTTGCAATAAAATTTCTTTCATGGCTATTTCATTGTTTCTTTCATTGGTTAACACACTAACTATTTCACCCTCTGGATTTTTCATACGTTCACTCCATTCAACAATTTTCACCACTACTCGATCTCCATTTTTCAACCCTTTTGCATTTCGTTCGCCTATAAAAATATCTTTTGTAAAACTTTTATTGTCTGGCACCACAAAAGCAAAACGCATATTCAATTGAACGGTGCCAATTAATTCCGACTGACCTCTCTTAATCACTTTAGAGATGACTCCTTCAGGTCTGCTAGATGTTTTATTAACTTTAAAAATATGCACTTCTACAGTATCGCCGTGCATGGCATCTTTTAAATTCTCTCTTTTAATTTTAATATCCGTCGTCATACCTGGCACAATCACAAAACCCATTCCTTGTTTCGAAATATCCAATGTACCAATCACGCCCGGTGAAAAACCCATTTTCTTTGTTTTTCTTTTTTCGTAATGCGCCATAATTCTACGAAGATACTAAATATGACTTCTATCTGACGAAATTAATAGAAAGGAATCATGCTGATTTATTGTTGGACTGAATTACTTAACTGACTTTCATTATGCAGTCTATCAAGTGCTGTTACCACATATTTATATTGTTTGCCATCATTTAATTGATCTACAAAGGAATTTCCTCTAACAATGGCTATTAAATTTTTTGAAGAATGGATATAAATTTTTTCATTCAATGCAAAACGGTAAACAGCAAATTGCAAGGATTCATTTTGTGGATTAGAAATGCTCCATTGCAATGTTTTATTCCCATCACGAACATTCGAAATTTTTAATATTGGAGCTATTGGCTCCTCATCATCTATCCATGGCATTGAAGGCAAAAGTGCTGGCGTGGGATACCATTTGTTTTTCATTGTATTATTTAAATTAAAATAATTTTTTTTAAACGATACTGCACTGTAAAACGCGCTCCCATTGATATTTTCAACATTTCTTGTTTGGTCAATTTGATGTTCAACTTCATGCAAACTTTGCCAGCAAGGCTTTGTGCTAGTACCTACTTGATAAATGCCATGACCCACATACATATTTCTTCCATAAGCATGTTTGCTCCACCAATTAATGAGTTCATTATAATCAGCAGCGCGATGACCATTTTCCCAATAAAGTTGAGGTAATAAATAATCTATCCATCCTTTTTTTTGCCACAAAATTACATCGGCATACAAGTCATCATAGTTAGTTTGACCGCCCTTCGTTAGGCTCCCTTCAGGATCTTTCGAGAAATTTCGCCAAACGCCAAACGGGCTGATCCCAAATTTTACATATGATTTTTCTTTTTTAATTTTTTGACTTAGCGATTCAATTAATATGTCCACATTGTGTCTTCTCCAATCGTCTTTATTAGTAAAATTGGTTCCGTATTTTGCATATGAGTTATTGTCAGGAAATTCTACTTTAGGGATTCGATAAGGATAAAAATAATCATCAAAGTGAACTGCATCGATATCATATCTTTTCACAACATCTAAAACCACTTTTGTAAAATATTGACGAACCTCTGGCAATCCTGGATCAAAATATTTTTTGCCCCCGTAATTTAAAAACCATTCGGGATGTTGAAAGGTAATATGTTCATTTGTGTTAGGATTTTTGCTCGCATCCACTAAAGCTCGGTATGGATTAAACCATGCATGAAATTCAATACAGCGTTTGTGTGCTTCCTCTATCATAAACGTTAAAGGATCGTAGAATGGATTGGGGGCAACACCTTGTGTCCCTGTTAAATAACGACTCCAATTTTCATAAGGTGAATTATAAAAAGCATCCGCAGCAGGTCGAATTTGTACAATGACTGCATTCATCCCATTTTCTTTGAGTCGATCTAAAATTGCAACAAATTCTTGTTTTTGAGTTTCTACATCTAATCCTTTTTTGCTAGGCCAATCTATGTTTGAAACTGTGGCTACCCATGCCGCTCGAAATTCTCGTTTTGGGATTTCGGTTTGTGCTGAAGTAATGAATGTTGATATTGCAAATAAAAATATTAGGATCAATCGCATAAGATGGCAAAGGTAATTATTATAATTAAATTATTTTGCAACATGTAATTTTTCAACCTCTTCCCAATACTGAGGAAATGATTTTTTAACACAAAATTTATTGTCAAAATGCAAAGTATACCCAAGCAATGAAAATAAATTCAATGCCATCACAATTCGATGATCATTATAGGAATTAAAAAAGATTTCTTGAGGTTTATTTGTCGTCATTTTATTATCAAAAGACAAGATATCATTTTCATAATGAATAAAAATATTCACTTTTTGCAATTCATTTTGCAATGCTTCTATTCGATTACTTTCTTTATGTATTAAATGTGCAATTCCAATGATTTTCACAGAAGGGTGTTTTATTGCACAAGCAACGATAAATGGGATGGCTAAATCAGGATAGTTTTTTAAATCGATTATCGACAGCGAACAATTGGTGGCATTTTTTTTCCTAATAACACAATTGTTATTTTCAAATGTTGTATCAATCCCAAATGCTTGACACAAAACCGTAATAAAGGCATCGCCTTGACTGGATTTCATTTGCAAGCCTTCTAGGGTGATTTCTACATCATCTGCAATCATTGCCATGGCATAAAAAAAACAAGCACTGCTCCAATCATTTTCAATGCTATATTTTTTAGCTATGTATTTTTGTGAAGGAATAATGATTTCATTTTTTGTTTTTTGATATTCGATTCCAAAATCTTGCATAACAGATAATGTCATGTCGATGTAAGAAGCCGAAACGACATTTTCATTTATAGTAATAATTAAATCCTCTTTCAATGTAGGTGCAATTAAACAAAGCGCTGAAATAAATTGGCTAGACTCCGCACTGTCAATATTTATTTTTTTTGATTCTACTAATTTCCCTTTGATAGACAAAGGAGGGAAGCCATAATTTTTAGCATATAATATTTCTGCTCCTAAATCATTTAATGCATCAACCAAAGGTGCTATTGGCCTTTCATTCAACCTTTCGGTTCCTGATAAGAAAAATGATTTATTTTTTAGTGTTGAAAGATAAGCTGTTAAAAATCGAAAAGGAGTTCCTGCATCTTCTACATAAATTGTTTGAGTTTCTGTTGTTTCTTGAATCGTTGATAAAATACCTTGTAATAGAATAGTATCATTTGCTTGCGACAAATTTTCAATTTCAAATTTTTCTTCACAAATTGAATGTATGATCAACACTCGATTACTGATACTTTTTGACGCAGGGAGATTTATATTTACTTTTAAAGAAATCATAAATTAATAAATGATTTTTTTAATTCATCGATGCTAACAACAGTTTGTATTTTGCAATTAGCAATGGAAGCCAACAAGCTCATATTTATTGTGGAACTATTTTTTTTGTCTTGCAATAAATAAGGAAGAATATTGTTTAAGGTATACGTAAAATTTATGTTGGCAAACAATCTTTCTTTTACATCTATTAACTCCTTTCTAATTTTAGAATCCGTATTTAAAATAGATTCTGCAATTAGTTGTTCATGAATTAAACCCAATATGATGGCTTCTCCATGCAATAAAGGAGTGTTTGTTTGATAAGAATAACTTTCAATAGCATGCCCGATTGTGTGCCCAACATTTAAACTTTGTCGAATGCCATTGTCATTAAAATCCTGCTCAACGATGAATTGTTTAATAGCAATGGATTGTTTAATTTTATCAATCGACATAAATTCATGTAAAGAATAATTTTTCACTGCATCCCAAGCAACATCGGACTTCAGCAAAGCATGTTTAATCATTTCTACTGTTCCATTTAACAATTGACGACTGCTCAATGTATTTAAAAAAATCGGATTGATATAAGTAGCAATGGATGTTTGAAAGGAGCCAATACAATTTTTTACACCTCCAAAATTAATGCCCGTTTTGCCGCCAGCACTGGCATCAACCATGGCCAAAAGGGTTGTTGGAATATTTAAAAAATCAACACCACGTTTAAAAGTAGATGCTGCAAATCCGCCCATATCTGTCAAAACTCCGCCACCTAAATTAATGATCAGTGAATTTCTAGAAATTGAGTTTGCCAACATTTCACTCCAAATTAATTGAACGATTTCAATTGATTTATTCACTTCTCCATCTGGCATAACAATTGAACTAACATTTTCAAAACTTGGAAAGACATTTTTCAAAATTGGCAAACAAAATCCATTCGTTTTAGCATCTACTAAAACACAAATTGATTCATATTTTTTAGATTCAATAAATGATATAAAATCAACTTCTTGCCCTGTGTAAAATATATTATTCATTAGGGAAGTTTTACAATTGAATTGGTTGAAAATGCCATTGGTTTTTGCGCAAACCATGGTTTTACAATTGCCCAAGTCTCTTCAAATAATTCAGAAATTCGATAATCTTCTAAATGACTTGGATTGCCCCAATGTGAATATGTATAGAAAACAGCTTTGTCATGTTCATCTTGCCATAATTCTAAATAAGAACAGCCAGGAAAGTGTCTAATTTTTTCTTTTCGTTCTTCAAATAAATTTTTAAAATCTTCTATTTTGTCATCCTTGAAATGCAATCTCACTACTCGTATCATTCAAAAAATATTTTTATGCTATTATAAAATAAACTTCGATCTGTAGATTCTGAAAATCCAAATAATTGAGCCGCATTTCCTTGATTAATTGCAATTTCTAAATGATTGGCTGTATTGAACAAACAAACTGGAAAACTCGCATCCACATCATTATAATGCGCATGAATTTGAGTAATTTCTTCATGACGCATAAAATGTATTTTAACATTTCGGCCTTGACGACATTCTTCAAAATATTCTTTGGTAACATTTAAAACAACATTTCCAAAATAATCAATATGCAATACTTGAGCATCTAAAATATTATTTTGATAAAAAGCAACATGCGGTTTTTTAACTAAAATACTATCTACAGAAGTTATTTCAACATCCATTTCTTGGCCGTGATTCATCAGGGCAACATTGGCTAAAAACAAATCAGTAACGGCAACAAAATTATATGAATTCAACTTGTCAGTTAATCTATAAATTTGAATGGGTTGATCATGAAACAACAGAGTTATAAACCCATTATCTGGACAAAAAATATGATGCCCATTTTCAAAAACATATATCAGTTGTTGATTTTTATTTTCGTGTAAATTATTAAAAATAAAATGAACAGTCCCTTCAGGAAAATTAAGGTAGGTACTTTTGAAAATATAGGCTGCTTGTTGCAAATTGAATTTAGATGCTGTATGTGATAAATCAACAACTTGACAATCTGTTGTTGCCGAAAAAATTCTTCCTTTTACACTGGACACTGCATGGTTATCTGCACCAAAATCAGTTGTAATCGTAAAAATTTGCATGTCACAAAAGTACACGTTTTTTTTAAATATTTTCAGTCCATTTCTGTTGAAAAAAGCATTTTATATTGAATACGGAAACTATGCTATTTATAAGGCCTTACCTGCTTTATATACAATTGCCCATATTCATCAAACTTAAATTCAATGTCAATATAAGCCGTTTTTCTAAAATAATATTGGCTAATTAAATCAACTGACGAATATAGTTTTTCTAATTCTTTCGTACTTAAAACATTGCCTTCTTGCAAATTACTTTTACAGATATATTTTACAGAAAGTTTTTTCTCTGAACTATGAATATTGTTTGTTGCATTGCAAATGATTTGCTCACAGACAATATTATCTGGTGGTCGAACTACACTCACATCACCAAACTGAGCATTGATTACAAACCCAGGATAATCGTTTCTATAAATATTTTTTGTAATTACCACTCCATTTGATTTTTCTTTTGGAAATGAACGATGTACTAAAACGCCCATCATAACAGTCTCTTCATCGATATTATATAAACGCCTTTCTTTATAAGCCCTGTAATTATAAACACTTGCCCAAACTTTTTTTATCGCTTTTTCTATATCTATTTTACCCTTTTTTACATCCCCGGTATAGCTATCGTATAAACCAGCTCCACAAAATTCATATAAATCTTCGGCATTGCTACTCGATCGAAATCGAAAAGTAGTAAAAGAAGAATTTCCTTTTAATAGTATCATGATTCTGTTCAAAAAATTTGAATCAATTGGCATTTGCTTAATCTTACTTCTAATAATTTTTAGTTGATCTTTTATCAGCGAATCATTGTCTTCAATACCATTTAATTTTTCAATTTCTGTGGCTATAAATTCGTTTTGAATGTGATTTTTATAGTAATAGAAAGGCAAACAAAAGGCAGCCTCTGGAGTATAAAAATAAAAATCATGCTTTACAGACAAATCATATAATTCTGAAAATTGAAACGCTTTATTGCCGATACTTTTTGAGTGACTAGAACGAATATTTTTAATTAATAGAATTCCTTTATTGGTGGTATCAAATGTTAGCTTTTTTAATTTTGAATTATTTAATTTAACACCAATATGTTTCTCTATTTCAGCAGCTGTTAGTTCAATAATTCGCATGCTGTCATTGTCAATTTCAATTTTCACTGCTTTGTCTTTATAACCAATAATTGATTGATTTTGAAAGATATTTTTTATCGCACAAGATGGAATATTTCGATGTTGGGTAATTACTTGAATATGACTTAATGGAGTTTGAAATATATTGGTGATAATGGCTTTACAATTAGGGATTTGCAAAGGGCTTCCATTTAAGACAACAATGTCATTTTGATTAGCGACTATGTCTTTAGTAGAATTAAAAAATTTCAAATAACCATAAGCAATACCTTTTTTTATTGATTGAAATTGTTGATTAGCATAAATCTCATCGATTGTTAACATAGGCAATTGAACATTTCCTTGCTTTACTAAATGAATCATATTTTCACTGTTCAACATAATTTTCAATGAATCTCCAATAAAAGTAGATTGATTTATTTTTGAATACAATTCATTTAATTGGGGAACATTGATAACATTGTCAGCAAAAAACTCAAGGCCATATTTTTGTGAATCTTCAAAATAATTTAAGGTGGCAAGCAAATAGTTTCTATTTCTGTGATTGGAATAATTTTCTTCATTAAAAGTTTCCAATCCAAATGGGTACTTCAATATATTTTCGCAAAAATCAAAATGCAGACTAAATATTTTAGAATTGAGGTAATAAATTTCTTTTCGTTTTACATCATATACAATTTTTACACTTTTAACTTTCGAAAAAGTAGTCTCTAATGGCGC
>CANHJA010000057.1 GCA_947460795.1 Bacteroidota bacterium
CTTATTGAACGTAATTATGGACACTCCTATATACGACTGCAATGTCAACAAAGTAAAAGTTCATTTTCAATTTCAAGGCAATGCTCCTTGGCAAATTCATTACTTTAAAATAGGCGTACCAAATACATATAATACATTAACTACCTATGCCAATAATTACGATGCCTATTTCAATTCTGGAAATTACATTATAGATAGCGTAACAGATAATTCGAATTGTACTAAAGTTTACAATGCGTATATTGATAATAACTACAGCCCAATTGGATGTATAAAAACAGCTACTACATACAATTGCGACTCAAATAAGACGCAAATAAATTATCAATTATTTGGAGATGCTCCGTGGACTATTACTTATCTCAACATTGATTCAAACAGCATCATTCAAGAACAAACCAATTCAGCGAACTACAGCTTATTTTTAAAAAATGGAAATTATGTTATTCAATCTATCACAGATTTTAAATGCACCAAAATAATCGCTGATACATTGCAATTAAATGTTCCCAAATTAACTTCAACCATTTCCGCTGAAGCCATTTCCTGTGATTCCAATAAAATGTATGTAATTATTAAAGCTACATCTGGTAATCCCCCGTATTCTTATAAATATTATAAAAATAATATCCTACAAACTAAAACATCCTATTCGGCTACAGATACATTTTATTTAGACAATGGCGCTTATTTTTTCGAACGAATGTCTGATTCAATTGGATGCGAAGTTGTTTTCAACAAAAACGTAGTGGTAGAATACAATCCTTTCTTTTTTAATAATATTACCAATATTTACAATTGTGAAAAAGACAGCACCTTAGTAAAATTTGATATCACCAATTACAATGATGTCTATTTGCAATATACCAAAAACAACAGCCCCATTTCGTCTTTAACCATTGATTTTAAAAACCAAGATTTTTATTTTTCAAATGGCAATTACCATTGGATCAATATCATGGATTCTATCGGTTGTATAAAACCAATTGATCAATATTTGGAAATAAATAATGAACCAATTAATATAAATAAAGATTCAATAGTTAAAGATTGTGAAAATCGAGAATATATCTATCAACTTTCATTTGATGGCAAATCTCCTTGGAAAATAAACTACAATAAAAATAATATTTTACAAACGGAAACCTTTTTCAATGAAAATAACAATTGGACCCTTCCTGCTGGAAAATATTATTTCATTAATGTAACCGACAGTAATTTGTGTTCAATGGATATACTCAGACAAGATACTCTGATTCAATTCCTCAATCAAAACCCGGTAATTACCTATTCCAATAATAAAATAATCGCTACTCAAATACCATTTAATTATACTTGGTATAAAGACAACATTGTCATTCCAAATGAAAAAAGCAATGTGATTACCCCATATGGAAATGGAATTTATGCAGCTTCAGTTACAGACAGTGCTGGATGCATCTATTACTCAAATAATATTACACTCAATTTCCCCGAAGACATTAACCTTTACCCCAACCCTTCAAGTGATAAAGTAAATATTACTGTGAATGCAAATTATGGCGATTATTGGGAATATACTTTACATGATATGTTTGGCAACCAAATAGCACAAGATCGAGTTTCATTGCCTTACAAACAAATCAATGTAGAACACTTAGCTAAAGGTGTGTATCATTTTATAATTAAATTTTCGGCAGGATATGATGCAGATAAAAAAGTGATCCGATTCATGAAAAATTAATTTCAGCCCATAACATTAGCCTCATTGCCCCTATAATATTGTCATCTATCCTCAATTTATATTGTTAAATTAATATTTACAAGAGCAATAAATTGTGACAATTAATCATGGGAGGTTTTATATTACATACTATCTTTGCAAGATGAATTTTCAACGCAAAAATTTATCCAACGAAGAATTAATTTCTATTTATAAAGAACTTCTATTGCCTCGCATGATAGAAGAAAAAATGTTAATCCTATTACGTCAAGGTAGAATTAGTAAATGGTTTAGTGGCATTGGCCAAGAAGCAGTTGCAGTGGGTGCTACCCTTGCTTTAGATGCAGACGAATATATAATGCCTATGCACAGAAACTTAGGCGTTTTTACAGGTCGTAAAATGCCTTTAGATAAATTATTTATGCAATGGCAAGGACGAAAAGAAGGTTACAGTAAAGGCCGTGAACGAAGCTTTCATTTCGGTAGCAATGAGCATCATATTTGCGGAATGATTTCACACCTTGGGCCACAATTAGCAATAGCAGATGGAATAGCCTTAGCACATAAATTACGAAAAGAAGAAAAAGTTTCTTTGGCATTTTCTGGTGACGGTGCAACCAGCGAAGGCGATTTTCATGAGGCGTTAAACGTGGCTGCTGTATGGAAACTTCCTGTTATTTTTATTGTTGAAAATAATGGATATGGATTAAGTACGCCAAGCGACGAACAATTTATATGCAAACAAATTGCTGACAAAGGCATTGGGTATGGAATGAAAGCCATCACAATTGATGGAAATAATATATTAGAAGTATATCAAGCAGTTAAAGAAGCTCGTGAATATTGCATTACAGAACAAAAGCCAATCTTAATAGAATGTATGACGTTCCGCATGAGAGGTCATGAAGAAGCCAGTGGTGTAAAATATGTCCCTAAAGAACTTTTTGAAATTTGGGGCAAAAAAGACCCACTTACGAATTACGAAAACTTCTTATTAAAAGAAAAAGTAGTCAGCGAGCAATCTGTGCAAAACATTCGTGATGAATTTAAAACGTATATCGATGAAAGCCTTGAAAGAGGTTTTGCAGTTTCACATATTACTCCAGATACACAGGAAGAAATACACGATGTATATGCACCCCATTCCGCAATGCAAAATATTGCTTTAGAAGGCAGACCAACAAAAGAACTTAAATTGATTCAAGCTATCACTGAGGGAATCGATGAAGCCATGAACCGCTTTCCTAATTTAGTTTTAATGGGACAAGATATTGCAGAATATGGTGGCGCATTCAAAGTAACAGAAGGTATGGTTGAAAAATATGGAAAAGAACGCGTTCGAAATACACCTCTTTGCGAAAGTGCAATTGTAGGCTCGGCTTTAGGACTTTCTATCAAAGGGTTTAAATCCATGATGGAAATGCAGTTCTCCGATTTTGTAACAGTAGGCTTCAATCAAATCATTAATAATTTAGCCAAAATATATTACCGTTGGGGGCAAAATGCCGATGTTGTCATTCGTATGCCAACCGGTGGAGGCGTTGGTGCCGGCCCATTTCACAGCCAATCAACTGAGGCTTGGTTTACCCATACTCCTGGTTTAAAAGTTGTCTACCCATCTACACCTGAAGATGCAAAAGGACTTTTAATCGCTTCTTTCGAAGACCCAAATCCGATCCTTTTTTATGAACACAAAGCGCTTTACAGAGCAGTTAGCGGAACCGTGCCAGAAGGGTATTATACCATTGAAATTGGAAAAGCAAAAACGGTAAAACAAGGAGATGAAATATCTATTATTACCTACGGAAGTGGAGTGCATTGGGCACTTGAATATTCGAAAAACCATCCTGAATTATCCATCGAAATTTTAGACTTAAGAACCTTACTTCCGCTAGATTATGAAGCTATAAAAGCATGCGTTATAAAAACAGGAAAAGTGTTGATTCTTCATGAAGACTCATTGATTGGTGGATTAGGAGGCGAAATTGCAGCTTGGATCACTGAAAACTGTTTTCAGCAGTTAGACGCACCGGTAATTCGTTGTGCCAGTTTAGATACCCCAATCCCATTTGCTATTGAGCTTGAAGAAAATTATATGGCTAAAAGTAGATTGCACGAATGCATTCAAAAATTAGTGAATTACTAATTTTACGCCTCATTTTTACTTAAAACAACAAATCACCAATCTATAAATTGGTGGTTTTTTTTATTGGATTAAAATGGAGATAAATGATAAAAAAAATGCCCCGAATTGAAAGACGAGGCGACTTAAATGTTTTCACAACGGAATAATCCTTATTGTGAAAAGGTTTCTAAATGTAAAACAAAAATATATGACATTTTATAAATCACCAAATTTATTTTTCTGTGTAAACTGGTTACGTACTGAATTTTTATTTTTACATTTACAATAATTAAAAAAATTTGTGAAATGAAAAAAATACTAGGCTTAGATTTAGGTACTAACAGCATTGGATGGGCTTTAATTGACCAAAATTTTGAGAATAAATATGGTTTTATACATGGTATTGGAAGTAGAATTATTCCAATGACACAAGATGAACTAGGTAAGTTTGGAAGTGGTGCTCCAATTAGTACTTCAACAGCTGAACGAACTGGATTTAGAGGTGTGAGAAGATTAAGAGAACGTCATTTATTACGAAGAGAAAGATTACATAGAGTATTGAATTTATTAAATTTCTTACCCCCATTTTATGCTTCTCAAATAGATTTTGAAAAAAGATTAGGTCAGTTTAAAAGTAATACAGAACCAAAATTAGTTTACGATGAAACCAATCAATTTATTTTCAAAAATTCATTTATTGAAATGTCTAATGAGTTTAAAAAAACTCAACCTCAATTATTTGAAAATGATAAACTTATTCCTTATGATTGGACTATCTATTATTTAAGAAAAAAAGCATTAACTGAAAAAATTGAAAAAGAAGAACTGGCTTGGTTGCTTTTAAATTTTAATCAAAAACGTGGATATTTTCAATTAAGAGGAGAAGAGGAAGAAGAAACCCCTAATAAAAAAGTAGAATTTCATTCATTAAAAGTTGTGAATGTTACTGCTGATGAACCTCAAAAAGGGAAATTAGATATTTGGTACAACGTAATTTTAGAAAATAATTGGATTTATAGACGTGCAAGTAAATTGCCTTTGTTTGATTGGAATGGCAAAACAAAAGAATTTGTGGTCACAACAGATTTAAATGAAGATGGATCTGAAAAAACAGATAAAGATGGTAAAATAAAACGTTCGTTTAGAGCCCCAGCAGAAACAGACTGGACTTTAGTAAAAACTAAAACCGAACAAACTATTTACAAATCTGGCAAAACAGTTGGACAATATATTTATGATACTCTTTTAGAAAACCCAACACAAAAAATAAATGGAAAATTAGTTCGAGTGATTGAACGAAAATTTTATAAAAGTGAATTAGAAATAATATTAAAAACACAACTACAATTTCATGACGAATTAAAAAATGTGGATTTATACAATGCTTGCATTGAGGAATTATACGAATACAATGAAGCCCATAGAAATAATATAGGTAAAAGGGATTTTTTACATTTATTTTTAAACGATATTATATTTTATCAACGACCTTTAAAGAGTAAAAAATCGCTGATTAGCGATTGTAAATTTGAAAGCCGTAGGTTTTTTAAAGATGGTGTCACACAAAATGAAGCTTTAAAATGCATCTCAAAATCGCACCCATTATTTCAAGAATTTAGGTTGTGGCAATGGATTCAAAATTTACATATTTTTTTAAAAGAAAACAATGATTTACCAATAACTGAAAAGTTTTTAAAATCAGATGATGACTATGTAAAACTATTTGAATTTTTAAATGACAGAAAAGAAATTGAGCAAGATGGGTTAATCAAGTTTTTACTTTCTCCTTTAAAATTAAAACCCAAAGAACTTAAAATAGAAATTTCAAAATATCGTTGGAATTTTGTAGAAGACAAAGCCTACCCGTGCAATGAAACAAGAAGCATGATGCTGGTTAAACTAGATAAATGCAAAGATGTTTCTGTTAACTTTTTAAACAAAGAAATTGAAGAAGCATTATGGCATATTTTATATTCTGTAAATGATAAAGAAGAAATAAAATCAGCTTTAGAAAAGTTTGCATCAAAGCATCAATTAGGGAATGATTTTGTAGAGCAGTTTATGAAACATCCTCCCTACAAAAATGAATATGGAAGTTATTCTGGGAAAGCTATTAAGAAATTATTACCTCTCATGCGAATGGGTAAATATTGGAATGAAGAAAGCATACATCCACAAACAAAAACCAGAATTGAAAAAATTATTAATGGAGAATTTGATGAATCAATAAAAGATAGAGTACGAAACAAAGCCATTAAACTTACCGAAATTAATCATTTTAGAGCTTTGCCACTTTGGTTAGTTAGTTACATCGTATATGACCGTCATGCAGAAGATAGCAATTTAGAAAAATGGAAAACACCTGAAGATCTGGAAGAATATTTAAAATCATTTAAACAACATTCCTTACGTAATCCTATTGTAGAACAAGTAATAACCGAAACCTTACGTGTAGTTAAAGACGTCTGGAAACATTATGGCAATGGCAAAGAAAACTTCTTTGATGAAATACATATTGAACTGGGTAGAGAAATGAAAAACCCAGCTGACAAACGTAAGAAAATGACTGAAAACATTACCACTAACGAGAATACTAATTTACGTATTAAAGCCTTGTTAGCTGAAATGATAAATTACAAAGAGGTTGAAAATGTTAGACCTTATTCTCCTACTCAACTAGAAATATTAAAAATTTATGAAGATGGTGTATTAAATTCTGGTATAGAAATTGAAGATGACATATTAAAAATTAGCAAAACTGCACAGCCAAGTAAAGCTGATTTATTGCGTTATAAATTATGGTTAGAGCAACGTTATAAATCTCCTTATACAGGAGAAATAATTCCATTAAATAAATTGTTTACCCCTGCTTACGAAATTGAACATATTATTCCTCAAAGTAGGTATTTTGATGATTCATTTAGCAATAAAGTAATTTGTGAAAGTGAAGTCAATAAAGACAAAGGCAATCTTTTAGCCTATGAATATATTACTTCCAATGAAGGCAAAAAAATCGAATTGAGTGGAGGTAAATTTGCTACTCTTTTTACAGCTGAACAATTTGAACATTTCATCAAAAACAATTATGCTAAAAACTACAGTAAAGGAAAAAAACTGATGTTATTGGAAATACCTGAAAAGATGATTGAAAGACAAATGAATGATACCAGATATATTAGCAAAGAAGTAAAAAATCTTTTATCTAAAATTGTTCGATTACAACAAAATGATGAAGGCACATCAGCCAATAACCTCTTAAGCACCAACGGACAAATTACATCGGCATTAAAACAAGATTGGGGATTAAATGAAATATGGAATGAATTAATAGCACCTCGTTTTATACGATTAAATGAAATGACCAAGACTAAAAATTATGGCGACATTAACCCTAACACCAATAAATTTTTACCTACGGTTCCTCTAGAACAACAAAAAGGGTTTAATAAAAAACGGATCGACCATAGGCATCATGCATTAGATGCTTTAGTTATTGCTTGTGCATCAAGAAACCACATTAACTATTTAAACAACCAAAATGCCTTGGATAAAGACAAAAAGAAAGGTAAAGAAACAAGAGAAGATTTAAAACAAACCTTATGTAACAAAAAGTATAATGCCGATTCAGAAAAGAATTATCGTTGGGTATTTAAGCAACCTTGGGAAACATTTGTAAAAGACGCAAAAGATTCATTAGATACTACCATTATTAGTTTCAAACAAAACTTACGCGTTATTAATAAAACCGTTAATAAGTATCAACATTGGGAAAATGTACATGGCAAAATGGAAAAAGTAATTGCCACACAAACCAAAGGCGATAGTTGGGCTATACGAAAACCTTTACATAAAGATACCGTATCGGGCAAAGTAAATTTACCACATGTTAAATTGGCAAAAGATAAAATATTGACAGCTACAAGAAAAAATCTGGATACTGGTTTTGACTTAAAAACGATTGCAAGCATTACCGATACCGGTATTCAAAAAATACTGACCAATTATTTAAAAACAAAAGAGAACAACCCAGAAATTGCTTTTACAGCAGAAGGTATTGAAGAAATGAATAATAGTATTTCAACTTATAACGATGGCAAAAAGCACAAACCTATTTTTAAAGTAAGAGTGTTTGAACAAGGTAGCAAATTTGTTGTGGGGCAACATGGTAATAAAAAAAATAAATATGTAGAAGGTGCTAAAGGCACTAACTTATTTTTTGCTATTTATAAAGACGACAATGGTAAAAGAAACTACACAACCATCCCTTTTAATGAAGTGGTGGAAAGCCAAAAACAAAGTGCTGCTTTAAAACAAAAACCTCAAAGTGTGCCACTTAAAAACAGCAAGGGAGACGATTTAGTATTTCATCTTTCGCCAAATGATTTGGTGTATGTGCCTACACAAGATGAAATAGATAACCCAAGTATAGTTGACTTTAATAAATTAAGCAAAGAGCAAGTAAATAGAATTTACAAATGTGTTAGTTTTGGTGATTATCAATGTTTTTTTGTTAAAAATAATATGGCAATTTCTATTTTAAATAAAGTAGAATTTACTTCTCAAAATAAGATGGAAAATACAATTGAAGGAACTCAAATAAAATCCTGTTGTTGGAAACTTGACATAAACAGGTTAGGGAAGATTAATAAGTTCATAAACTAAACCTCAAACTTTTAAACCTTCAAGCCTCAAAACCTTGAAGGTTTTTATTACCGTTATCATATTTTGTTTAAATTTATGTATTCAAAAAATCGCTATGATAAAGCGCACCTTTTATTTTGGAAATCCTGCTTATTTAAGTACCCATCTCGATCAAGTAGTTATTAAATTGCCCGACACCGACGAAATGAAAACCGTTCCTATTGAAGATACAGGCATTGTTATTTTAGACCATCAACAAATAACTATTAGTCAAGCTTTAATAGCCAAATTATTAGCAAACAATATTGCCATTATTACCTGCGACAGCACCCACCACCCTACAGGCTTAAAGCTTAACTTGGATGGACATACCTTGCAAAGCCAAAAGTTTCAAGCGCAAATTGAAGCCAGAAACCTTTTCACAACGAAGCAGGGCAATTAATTGACGTAATCAATGTTGTTTAAGACGAATGTCAAAGATACATTTAGAAACCTTTTCACAACTATAACACATGGATATAACTAAATGCAAGGGTTGTTTAAGACGAATGTCAAAGATACATTTAGAAACCTTTTCACAACCATTGGGCTTACATGGAAAGACAATAAGACGTTGTTTAAGACGAATGTCAAAGATACATTTAGAAACCTTTTCACAACTATAACACATTATGGATATAACTAAATGCGTTGTTTAAGACGAATGTCAAAGATACATTTAGAAACCTTTTCACAACATCGTTAGTACTTGAAATCGGTGTAACCTCGTTGTTTAAGACGAATGTCAAAGATACATTTAGAAACCTTTTCACAACGAATTATTGCACCTTAGAAATAAAGATATAGTTGTTTAAGACGAATGTCAAAGATACATTTAGAAACCTTTTCACAACAATTACAGAGCAAATAGATAGCGCAACGGGTTGTTTAAGACGAATGTCAAAGATACATTTAGAAACCTTTTCACAACGGATCGTGTTCCAACCTCTGATTGCATCGAGTTGTTTAAGACGAATGTCAAAGATACATTTAGAAACCTTTTCACAACGTTTTTATTACGTCCTGGATTGTATTAATTGTTGTTTAAGACGAATGTCAAAGATACATTTAGAAACCTTTTCACAACTGAGAACACAATTTGGCAAGGAGACGGAGCGTTGTTTAAGACGAATGTCAAAGATACATTTAGAAACCTTTTCACAACTCATAGATTTAGGCAAAAAAACCCTCCTGTGTTGTTTAAGACGAATGTCAAAGATACATTTAGAAACCTTTTCACAACGTAGTTGCAATCATTACATTCCCCACGTCTGTTGTTTAAGACGAATGTCAAAGATACATTTAGAAACCTTTTCACAACAGCTGGTACCTATATTAAAAATCTTCCACTGTTGTTTAAGACGAATGTCAAAGATACATTTAGAAACCTTTTCACAACGCAATGTGCCATACCAGAACCACCACTAACGTTGTTTAAGACGAATGTCAAAGATACATTTAGAAACCTTTTCACAACGACCTTCAACTAACTAAAGGGTTCAAAAAAGTTGTTTAAGACGAATGTCAAAGATACATTTAGAAACCTTTTCACAACTTTCGGTGCATCGTCGCCCGCTTCTATTTTGTTGTTTAAGACGAATGTCAAAGATACATTTAGAAACCTTTTCACAATTGCTAAATTAACAAATAACTTGAAATTATTGTTGAATTGAATAACAAATTCAATCATACATAGATAAGTAAAATAATCCCAATTGATCAAAATATAAATATCCAGTTCGGTTATTAAATAATTACAATTAACTTTGAGAACATTACTATTTTATGGAAACAACAATGCATTCAAACGAACAATCTACCAACGCAAAAATTGAAACATTAATTCAGAATATTGAACGCGTGATCCATGGGAAACGCCAACAAATAAAAGCGGTCATTACTTGTCTTTTAGCCAAAGGCCATATCTTAATGGAAGACAACCCAGGTACAGGAAAAACGGTATTGGCAAAAACATTAGCAGGCTCTATTGCTTCCAATAAATCTACTTCGGTTTTTAAACGAATACAATTTACTCCCGATTTATTGCCCATGGATTTACTAGGGACTCATGTATTTGATGAGCAAAGCAAAGAATTTATTTTTAAAAAAGGACCTCTGTTTTGCAATGTATTGTTGGCCGATGAAATAAATAGAGCTTCTCCAAAAGTACAAAGTGCATTGTTAGAATGCATGGCAGAAAATCAAATTACAATGGGCGAAAAAACCTATCGCTTAGAGAAATTATTTTTTTCCATAGCAACCCAAAACCCAATTGAAATGGAAGGCACATATCCCCTTCCTGCCGCACAACTGGATCGTTTTTTTATGAAAATATATTTTGGATATGTGGACGAACAAACTGAAATTGAAATTTATAAAAACTACACCAACATCGGCAGTAATTTAGAAAACATTCAACAAGTACTTTCTTTAGAGGAAATTATGGAATTGCAACAAGAGGCAGACAATGTTTTTATTCATGATGAAATTATTAACGCAGTATCAAACATTGTAAGAGCAACTCGTATACATGAAGGCATTTCTTTGGGCGCATCTACAAGGAGTGGAATTATTTTTCTTAAATGTTTAAAGGCATGTGCCTTGGTAAATGGCAGAAACTTTGTAATAGAAGATGATGTACAAGAGATTGCAGTTTCAGTGCTTGACCATCGTTTAATTTACAAAAACAAAGAGTCGAAACAAAGCGCTCTAAAATCAATTCTATCGAAAGAAATGGAGCGTTTAAGCAAACTGAAATTATATTAAAAAATACGGATTTGAAAAATATATACTGTTCTATCATCACCATTGGAGATGAATTATTAATTGGCCAAACGATTGACACCAATTCGGCATGGATTGCACAACAGCTCAACCC
>CANHJA010000058.1 GCA_947460795.1 Bacteroidota bacterium
CTTTAAAAATGTTTGCTCGTGCAGATTTATTGGCTTTTCAAAATAAAGACGATGAAGCCATTGCTGTATTAGATAGTATAACGAGCGAATTTCCTAAACATCCTTTAGGGGATAATATTTTAATGCAAAAAGCCAATATGGCATACAAAAAACAAGATTATAGTGAAGCTGCAAGGCTCCTTCAAAAAATTGCAACCGATTTTGGGGATGATGTTTTAGCAGACGATGCTATTTTTAATTTAGCTCAAATTAATGAAACTTTTTTCAGCAATAAAGATGAAGCCAAACGATTGTATGAAGAAATTTTAACGAAATATCCTGGCAGTTCATTCGTCAATCAAGCTCGTAAAAATTATAGAAGATTGCGAGGTGACAAAGCAGATGTAGAAGTTCAATAAATTAAAACTATTTTCTCAAAAAAATCCATAAATCATTATTCAAAACTCATTGCATTGATACTCTATTTTTTAAAAACTGTTTTTCTTCTTGGCATTTTTTATATGCTGTATATTTTCTTATTAAAGAAGAATAAAACCTTCAAATGGAATCGAATGTATTTATTAATAAGCTCATTGATTTCTTTAATACTCCCATTTTTTAGTCAAATTCATTTGTTGAAAAAATCAATATTCACTCCACTGATTCCAACGACTGTTTTAGAAACGATTCATGTTTATGCTTCCAATATACAAACCAAAGAACTGGGTTTTGCAAAAATTGTATTTGGTATCTATGCAGTAGGTTTTATTTGGGGCTTGTTGCGCATGTGTCTTGGTTTTATCGTCATGAAACGAATTAAAGAAAGTGCAAGAACAGAACAAGTCGAAAATCAATTAATTCATTTCAATGAAAATATAGAATCTCCATTTTCATTTAACGGCAATATTTATATTCCTGATTCATTTCAGAATACCAACAATTTAAAAATAATTGTAAAGCATGAGCAAGCCCATGTTTTATTAAAACACAGCAGAGATAAACTGTATTATTCTATACTTCAAGCAATCTGCTGGTTTAATCCTTTTATTTATTTCTATCATAAAGAAGCCGAATTAGTACATGAGTTTGAAGCGGATGAGTTTTCTATCCAAGAATATTCAGCCGATGACTATGCAGAAAATTTATTGAACGTCATACAATATAATCAAACACCTACTTTATTGGCTCAGCATTTTTTTAAGCATCCTGCAAAAACACGAATAATGATGCTACATACAAAACCAAAAGTTGCAAGATTGCAAAAAGCAGCTGTTATTATTGTAGGGATTTTTATTTGTATAGCTTTATTGATTATTCAAAGTGATTGAGTAAAGTAAATAAGTGATGGGTACGCTAAATAAACGTTGATTTATTTATGAAGTTTGTAACCAACCCCAATGTAAATTTCTCCAATTAAAATTAGATACTGAATTGAAAACCGTAATGAAAAATAGATAGGATTTTTTTTACTTACATTTGCACAAAATTTATATTGATGTCAGTACATGCTTTAGGAATCAAAAAACTTTCTTTGTCAGATATAGAAACTATTTTAAAAAGTCCAATTGAATTGGATGCAACATCTGTTGCCAACATTGAAAAATGTCGTGCTTATTTAGATAGTAAAATGAAAGAAGAAGGGAAAACTTTTTATGGCATTAATACTGGTTTTGGAAGTTTGTGTAATGTGAAAATATCGAATGATGATATTGAGCAATTGCAAGAAAATTTAGTACTGAGTCATGCCTGTGGTATGGGAAATGAAGTACCTCAAGACATCGTGAAATTAATGCTTTTATTAAAAGTAAAAAACTTTGTGTATGGGAATAGTGGTGTGAGTTTACAAGTTACAGAGCGATTAATTTCTTTTTATAATCAAAATATTTTACCGGTTGTTTATCAATTAGGATCATTAGGAGCAAGTGGTGATTTAGCCCCTTTAGCACATTTAAGTTTGCCGTTATTAAACAAAGGAGAAGTGTATATAGATGGTATAAAGCGCAATGCAAATGAACTAAGTTTTGAAGCATTAAAATTGCAAAGCAAAGAAGGTTTAGCTTTATTGAATGGAACGCAATTTATGAGTTCGTATGCTGTTTGGTGTTTATTGAAAATTAAAAAATTAATTGAATGGGCTGATGTTATTGCAGCGATTTCTTTTGAAGGATTTGACGCTACTCTAGAGCCATTTACTCCCAATATACATTCAGTAAGAAACCATGAAGGGCAAATCAATGTTGCAAAAAATATGCTCCGTATTTTGCAAGGAAGTGAAATTGCAACAGGTACAAAAACGCAAGTGCAAGATCCTTATAGTTTTCGTTGTATTCCTCAAGTACATGGTGCAACCAGAGATGCAGTGGCACATGTAGAAAAAATAGTTGAACAAGAAATTAATGCGGTAACAGATAATCCGTTGGTGTTTCCTGATGAAGATATGATATTAAGTGGCGGTAATTTTCATGGTCAACCGATGGCAATTAATTTAGACTATTTAGCGATTGCTGTTGCTGAGCTAGGAAATATTTCAGAGCGTAGAACATACTTATTGATTTCAGGTCAGCGTAATTTACCACCATTTTTAGTGAAAAGTGCCGGTTTAGATAGTGGTTTAATGATTGCTCAATATACTGCAGCATCTATTGTAAGTAAAAACAAGCAACTTTGCACGCCTGCATCTGTAGACAGTATTGTGAGTAGCAACGGACAAGAAGATCATGTGAGTATGGGTTCAAATGCGGCTACAAAATTGTATGAAGTTGTAAAAAATGTGGAAATGGTTTTGGCAATTGAATTATTAAATGCAACACAAGCATTTGAATTCCGTCGGCCTAAAAAATCTTCTGCAATGATTGAAAAATTAGTAGCAACATATCGTAAAACTGTTCCATTTATTGAAAAAGATAGAATTATTCATGAAGACATGATGAAGAGTATTGCATTTATGAATGAATATCAATTAGATTAAAAAATGAGTATTATAAAACTAACCGAACTTCCTTATAAGCAAAAAGCTATTATAAAAAGTTTTGGTGAAACAGAATTGTATGTGAAGTTGTTAGAAATGGGGATAATTCCTGATGAAGAAATTTCGGTAGAATTAACAGCCCCTTTAGGAGATCCAATAGCAGTGAATGTTGCAGGCTACCAATTAAGTTTACGCAAGGATGAAGCGAGTTCAATAATGGTAGAGTTAATTTGATAATTTGAAATTCCAATATGTTAGATACAGATCAACTGCCAACCGTTAATTATCAACTATATTTTATTAGTGGTCTTGGTGCAGATAGACAGGCATTTGACCGAATAAAACTGCCTGAACATTTTTGTATCAATTATATAGATTGGTTAGAGCCAGAAAAAAACGAAACAATCGAACATTATGCAAAACGAATGGCCGAATCAATTGATACTTCTAAACCATTTGCTTTAATAGGCCTTTCATTTGGTGGAATTATGTGTATTGAAATTTCAAAATTATATCCTGCAGAAAAAGTTATTCTAATTTCAAGTATAGCAACACATACTCAACTCCCATGGTATTTACGATTTGCAGGGAATTTACAATTGCATAAAGTAGGATTTATTTACCTTCTAAAAAATACAGATTTTATGATGAATTTTATTTTTGGAGTACATACACCCAAAATGAAATCCTACTTAAAAGAAATGATTGATAAAACATCGTCTAATTATTTATCGTGGTCTTTAGATACTATTTTAAAATGGAGAAACGCTATAAAGCCAACGAATGCAGTTCAAATAAATGGTGAAACAGACAAATTGTTTCAATTAAAATATTGTTTGCCAGATTATAAAATAAACCGAGGAAGTCATTTTATGATATTGACACATGCCAATGATATTAGTCGTATTATTGAAAAAGAGTTGAGCTAAAATTTACCAATCAAAACCAGCATCAATCGTATTTTTCAAATGATTTACCATTTTTAAAGTGGCAGGACAATATTGAATATTTTGCTCATGAATATGATTAAAATCGTTGAAAGGCTTGCGTTTAAAATGTGGGAAGGTTGCACAATCATCTGGGCGCACTTCGTAAATAGAACAAAAATTTGTTTTCTTATCTAAAAACTGACACGGTTGTTTTTGGTTTACAATATCGCCATTATCGGCATCTGTCATCAACCATTTATCGTATAATTCATTTTCAGTCATTCCTAAAAATGCCGATATCCTTTTTACATCTTTTTTATTGAAAGTAGGTGTCATTGCTTTACAACAATTTGCACATTCCAAACAATTTACTTCTTCCCAAGCTTTTGCACTCGCATCTTCTACTAAATTATGAATGCCAATTATTTTTTGGGTATCAAATTTTTTTAAAAAAAGGGTCAACGAATTTTTTTGCTTTGGATAGTTTTTCTTTAAATGTTGCAAAGGAGTTTGTGCCAATGTATAAAATTTTTAGAATTACAAATATAGCATATAATATAGAAAATAGTTTTAGCTTTGTATTTCAAAGTATTGGTATGGATACACTACAAGAAAATCCTTTAGAGCAATTGCAACAGATAAAATCGATGATGGAAAAAAGCAGTCGATTTGTAAGTTTGAGCGGTTGGGGTGGAATTAGTGCTGGTTTATGTGCGTTGGTTGGCGCTTATTTAGCGTATGGTAAAATGAGTAAAATAAGTTCAGGAAGTATTTATGATAATTCATTTCCTAATCGTGAAGCATTATTGCTAGAATTAATAGCTATTGGCATTGGCGTTTTTATTGCAGCATTTTTGTTGTCATTGTTATTTACCTATATACAAAGTAAAAAACAAGCAAGGCCAATTTGGGATTCTACATCCCGTCGATTACTTTTTAATACATTGTTGCCTATTTTAGTTGGAGGCATATTTATTCTTAAATTAATTGAATTTAATTGTGTAGAATTTATTGCATCTGGGTGTTTATTATTTTATGGATTAGGATTAGTGAATGGAAGTAAATACACATTAGGTGAAATACGGTATTTGGGTTACAGTCAAATTATTTTAGGCATTGTATCTTTATTTTTCTTACACCAAGGATTGTTATTTTGGACACTCGGCTTTGGAATAATGCACATCGTTTACGGCATTGCTATGTGGAAAAAGTATGGTTATTAAAACATTAAATAAAAATAAGTCCGACATCTAATTTCTGATTTCACACAAAATGAATCCAATAGAAAAATTAAATAAAATTTTTGATCATCGTATCCGACTGGGCATTATGAGTGCTTTGATGGTAAATGAAGATGTAAATTTTAATTTTTTGAAACAATTATTAGATGTTACAGATGGCAATTTAGCTTCGCATATGAAGCCTTTAGAAGAAAATAAATATGTAAAAGTTTCTAAAAGTTTTATAGGCAAAAAAACCAATACAACCTATGCGATTACTAAGTTAGGTGAAAAAGCATTTAGAGAGCACTTAACTGCTTTAGAAGAAATGATCAAAGGACTTTAGGAAATAAAATTCTTTCCTATTCTATCAATAGTAAGTTCTATTTTTTCAAAACTAAAATTTGGAAATTGTTTTAAAAATTTCGAGTTATCATAATTTGAAATTTGTTGTGCACTGTGAGCAGTTTCTTTTGTAATGGTTGCCACTTTGCCAGTCAGTATACTTTTTACGAATGCTAAGCGCCAAACCAATGCTGTCATCCATTTTGCAGCAAAACGATAAGGAGGTTTTTTATTCATAGACAGAGCCATCATGGTAAAAATTTCTTTGAATGAAAAATTACCAGCACTTAAAATATATCGTTCGTTATTAACTTCACTATGCATTAATAAAATCATTGCTTTCACAACATCTTTTACATCAACCCAAGCCGTTTTTCCATTGGTGAAATATGGAAATTCATCATGTACAATTTTAAATAAATTGCTGCTGCTTCTATCCCAATTTCCTTCTCCTAAAATGATAGCCGGATTAAGAATAGCGGCATTTAATCCTTCTCCAATTCCTCTAAAAACTTCCATTTCGCTGTAAAATTTACTTTCTGAATAAGTGGATGTATATCCATTTTTTATCCATTCTGTTTTTTCTGTTATCAAACTGTCATCCTCTTCTTTTCCGATGGCGGCAATAGAACTTACATGAATTAATTTTTTGATATTTTTTTCAATTGAAAAATTAACCACATTAGCGGTTCCTTCAATATTTACTTCTTTCATTTTTTCATGTAAGCGTTGGTCATAGCTAACCATAGCAGCACAGTGATATACTTGTGTAATAGATGTAAATGCTTTTTCTAATGAAATAATATCCAACACATCACATTGAAACCATTCAATATTTTTTTCGATTGTATTGTCAAGAAGTTTTGGTATAGATGAATAATACAGCGCTCGGATAGGAATATTCTCTTCACTTAATTGTTTAATTAAATGAAGACCCACTAATCCTGAAGCACCCGTAACCAATATCATTTTGTAAAAATAGAGTGCTTTTGTGTAAATAAAAAAAAACACCAACTCTTGTTGGTGTTTAATAATTTTTAGGGAAAAAAATTAGCCCATTTTTGCATGACCAGCTTTTACAGCTGCTTCTGCATTTGCTTTTGAAAGCATTGTTGTCATTTTGTTGCCTTTACCATCATTTCCTTGAGCCATATAACCACCTCTAGAAGTTTGGGTAATAACTGCATCTTTCATTAAAACATTTTTCTCTTTAGTTTTCATGCAATATGCATGGATTTCATTTGCCATATTATTAATAATTTATATTGTTTGAGTAAATATAATACTAAAATTGATATTTTTTAAATAACTCCTTTAAATTGTGCTAAAAAACGAACGTCATTTTCCGATAATATTCGAATATCCTTAATTCCATATTGCATCATCGTTGTTCTTTCTACTCCCATTCCAAAGGCAAATCCATTGTATTTTTCAGGATCAATGCCGCAATTAGTGAGTACATTCGGATGCACCATACCGCACCCTAAAATTTCTACCCAACCTGTTTGTTTGCATACATTGCAGCCCTTACTGTCACAAATAAAACAGCTTACATCCATTTCGGCACTAGGCTCTGTAAATGGAAAATAAGATGGGCGAAAACGAACTTGCACATCCCCTCCAAACATTTCTTTTACAAAATGATAGAGTGTTTGTTTTAAATCTGCAAAGGAAACATGTTCATCAATATAAAGTCCTTCAATTTGATGAAAAAAACAATGTGCACGAGCTGATATTGTTTCATTTCGATAAACCCTACCTGGAAAAATTTGCCGAAGAGGTAACTTACCTTCTTTCATAGCCCGAACTTGAACACTGCTTGTATGTGTTCTCAATAACCAATCGGGATCTTTTGAAATATAAAAAGTGTCCTGCATATCTCTTGCAGGATGGTTTTCTGGTAAGTTTAACGCATTGAAATTATGCCAATCATCTTCAATTTCAGGCCCTTCAGCAACACTAAATCCTATTTTTTCAAAAATAGAAATCATTTTATTCATTGTCAATTGAATAGGATGTCGAGCGCCTAATTCAGCAGGATATGATGGAAGAGAAAAATCAACGGAAGATGTTTGTTCATTACTTTCTGTAGTTGAATCTTTAAATTCATTGTATTTTGTTTCGGCAAAAACTTTGAATTCATTCATTTTTAACCCAAAATCTTTCTTCAATTCAGAAGAAACATTTTTCATTTCACCCATTAATTCTTTTACCAAACCTTTGGTACCTAAAAAACGAATTCGGTATTTTTCTAAATCTTCTTGATTTTGAATCGCTGCTTCACGAATTTCGTTTTTAAGCACTTCAATTTTATCCAATATATGTTGCATTCAGCAAATATAATTCAGTACGTTGAAAAAAAGGTAAGATTAGAATTTTGTTCCTCTATAATTAATATCGGAATCGTAAGCTTCTTTATTTTTCTTATTTTTTTGAGGAGGATAAATTGGTTTCGCCAAATTGATAAAAAAAGACAGCGAAGCACCTAGGCTTAAAAGGGTGATTTGTATGAAATATTTTTTTTCTAAATTAAGGTATAAAATGCCGATGATGCATAATGAGAATAGGATTGTTGTTAGAATTTTGGTCTTCATGTATAAAATTGATCTCTAGATATATAAGTTAGCGCAAAACTAATAAAAAATTAGTACAAAAATCATGCTAGATAGTAAAATTTATAAATTTATATTTGCTGTATGCGAAAAATAGCAGCCCTTTTTTTACGATATTTTCTTCAAGGTTTAATTATCATTTCTCCAATTGCTATTACAGCTTGGGCTGCTTATTCTATTTTTGATTTTATTGATACTAAAATACCATCCATGCCAAGGGGTGTAGGTTTTGTAATTATCATTTCTTCTTTGATAGTGATTGGATGGTTGGGAAGTACTTTTCTTATCTGGAAATTATTAATCAATTTTTTTGACAGCATTTTAGAGCGCACGCCTTTTTTAAAATTTATTTATACGTCTGTAAAAGATGTGGTTGAAAGTTTTATGGGAGATAAAAAGAAATTTACTAAACCTGTTTTAGTTAAAGTTCGAACCAACCCTGAAATTTTTCAAATTGGTTTTATTACTCAAAAGGATTTGTCGAAATTAAATCTAGCAGGAAAAGTAGCTGTTTACTTACCTCATTCCTATGCAGTCAGTGGTTTTTTATTTATTGTAGATATTGAAAATATTCAACCCCTAGATATCAATCCTACTGATGCTATGAAAATGGCTGTGAGTGGTGGTGTTGCTGGTTTAGATATGGTTGAAAATACTCCAAATGATAAACATACTAAAAACTAGACATATACCCTTGTAGGATAATGGTTGCGCTAATTTCGTCAATCATTGCTTTATTTTGTCTGTCTTTTTTTTTCATTCCACTGTCTATCATAGTTTGAAATGCCATTTTAGAAGTGAAACGTTCATCTACAATTTTAATTGGCACAGATGGAATTTCTCTTTTAAACGCTTCAATAAATTTTTCAACTAATGGGGTTGCATCAGTAGCCTCGTTGCGCAATGTTTTTGGCATGCCTATTAAAACTAATTCTACATTTTCTTCCGTAAAATATTTTTTTAAAAACTGCATTAATTTACCTGTTTCAATGGTGGTTAAACCACTGGCAATAATTTGCATTGGATCTGAAACAGCAATGCCTGTTCGCTTTAATCCATAATCAATCGCTAATAATCTAGGCATTTTTTAAAAAATCTTTATATTGCAAATAAATAAATAATTTATGAATAAGCTATTTTTAATTTTTATATCGATCATTTTATTATTTACTAACTGTACAAGATACACAGAAGATAAATCAACAATTCCTGAAGCCATTCAAGAAAAAATTAAAAAATTTAAACGAAACGCCTGTGTAAAAGCAGAAGTGAATAGATGTACAATTAATAATAAGGTAGTTTTTGTATTCGATAATGGATGTGCAACTGCTGATAATGCATCTCAAGTATATGATGAAAAAGGAAATGACTTTTGTACTATAGGAGGCATTTCTGGGAATTTAATTTGTGATGGGATAAGAGTGGATACTGGATTGAAAAACAGTGTAGTAATTTGGAAAAGATAGCCTTTATTGCATAAACAAGGCAACAATCACAAAGATAGCAAATACAACACTAGCAATGCCATTGGTGGTAGCAAATGCCATATTTACTTTACTAATGTCGTTAGGTTTTACTAAAGTATGTTGATATATTAATAAACCAATGAATAGCAAAGCGCCCATCCAATACATAAAATTAAAAGTTCCGATATAACCAATTGCTAAAACAATAATTGCTGTAATTAAATGCAATAAAATCGAGACTAGCAGTGCATTTTTTCGACCTAATAATGTAGGTATCGAATTTAATTTGTGTTCCTTATCAAAATCTTCATCTTGTAAAGCATATAATATATCAAAACCACTTACCCATGTCAAAACTACCAATGAAAATAGGATCGGCAACAAATCAAAAAAGCCCGTAACCGCTAAATAAGCACCAATGGGTGCAAGCGATAATCCCACACCTAAAACTACATGACAGAGTGCAGTAAAGCGCTTGGTGTAACTGTAAAATAAAATTGTAAATAATGCTACCGGTGATAAATAAAAACAAATTTTATTAATAAAAAATGTAGTTGCAGTGAATAATACACCATTTATAATTACAAAAAGCAATGCATTTTCTTTTTTTATGATGCCTGCTGGTATTTCTCTAACAGCAGTTCTTGGATTTAGTTTATCAAATTTTTCATCGATGTAGCGATTAAAAGCCATCGCTGCACTTCGTGCAAATACCATGCATAAGATGATTGCAACTAATATCTTCCAATCAAACTCTTTATTTTCATAAACCACTGCCAAAAAAAAGCCTATCAATGCAAACGGCATAGCAAAAATGGTATGGCTAAATTTTACTAGCGATAAATAGTTTGAAAAAGATTTGAATAATTTCACTTTACAAAGATTGAACGCTTTTAGGAAATATTCAAATTTAAAAATTAAAGTTTATGAATTGAACTATTATTCATTGCCACATCAACAAATCAATATTATATTTGCATTCTTCATGGCAGAAAATTATGTAGTATCGGCAATTAAGTATCGTCCCCAGCACTTTAATACAGTGGTTGGGCAGTCGCATATTACAACTACATTAAAAAATGCAATCAAAACAGACCAGTTAGCACATTCATTTTTATTTTGTGGACCAAGAGGCGTAGGTAAAACAACTTGTGCTCGGATATTAGCAAAAACCATTAACTGTACCAACAGAACAGAAGATGCAGAAGCTTGTGATGTTTGCCCATCTTGTAATTCATTTAAAGAGAATACTTCATTTAATGTACACGAATTAGATGCTGCTTCTAACAATTCTGTAGATGACATTCGTGAATTAATTGAACAAGTTCGTTTTGCACCACAAGGTGGTAGTAAATACAAAGTGTATATTATTGATGAGGTTCATATGTTGAGTAGTGCCGCTTTCAATGCTTTTTTGAAAACATTAGAGGAGCCACCATCATATGCAATATTTATTTTAGCCACTACAGAGAAGCATAAAATTTTACCAACGATTTTATCTCGTTGTCAAATATTTGATTTTAATCGAATAACCTCAAAAGATACCGTTGAGCATTTGCAAGAAATTTGTGTAAAAGAAAACATCGAATCTGAAAAAGATGCCTTGCATTTAATTGCACAAAAAAGCGAAGGTTGTATGCGGGATGCATTGTCTATTATGGACAAAATTGCTAGCTTTAGTAATGATAAAATTACCTATACATCAACGGTTGAAAATTTAAATATTTTAGATTACGATTATTATTTCAAACTGATTGAATCGCTCATGATGCAAGACATGGTGAGTGTGATGTTGTTGTTTGATGAAATTAATAACAAAGGATTTGAAGGCGATATGTTTTTAAATGGTTTGACAGA
>CANHJA010000059.1 GCA_947460795.1 Bacteroidota bacterium
CATTATTAAAGCAAGGTGGCATAATTTTAGGCTGTACAATTTTAGCATTATTACCTACATTATCTACCAATTTATTAACCAAAGAATATAGTAAATCTACAATTCGTGGTGGTCAAAGTGAATTAACTGCTCGTAAAGGAACTGCAAAACCAAATGGTGGCTTAGATAAAGATTATGCATTTAGCTGGAGCAATGGAGTTGGAGAAACTTTTAGTTTATTAATCCCTCGTCTTTATGGTGGTGGAAGCAGTGAAGAGCTTCAAGGAGGCGCTGCCTATGAATATGTTCAAAGTAGAGCTGGAGACGAACAAGCAGAAAGTTTTTCAAAACAACTTCCATTATATTGGGGTCCACAGCCATTCTTGAGTGGTCCAATTTATTTTGGTGCGATCATTGTTTTCTTATTTATTTTTAGTTTGTTTGTCATTCGCAGTCCGCACAAATGGTGGATAGCAATAGCCTCTTTATTTTTTATTTTATTAAGTCTAGGTAAAAACTTCAGCAGTTTTAATTACTTCTTGTTCGATCATTTACCAATGTATAATAAATTTAGAACGCCAAGTATGGCACTTTCTATCCCGATGTTTTTATTTCCAATGCTTGGTGTTTGGGCTTTAAATGATTTGTTTTCTGAAAAAATAGACAAAGTCTCTGCAATGAAATATTTAAAAATTTCTACTGCAATTACAGCAGGCTTAGCATTCATTGTAGGCGTTGGCGCTAGCTTATTTTTCAGCTTTAAAGGGCAAGGAGATGGACAACTTTTAGAACAGTTAGGGGGTTCACAAGCACAACCATTGTTGGATGCAATTATAAGCGATAGAGCAAGTGTGGCAATGAGAGACGGTATTCGTTCTGTAATATTTATATTGATTGCTGCAGGTACTATAATGGCATTTTTATTAGACAAAATAAAAAGTCAAGTTGCTATTTTAATTTTAATTTTTGCTACTTTCTTTGATCTATACACGGTTAGCCAACGTTACTTAAATCCTAGCAATCCGAATGTATATGAAGAAACTGAAATTGCCGCACAAAACTTCAGTCCTCGTGCAGTAGATGCTCAAATTTTGGAAGATAAAGATCCTTATTATCGTGTTCAAGATTTTACAGTAAACACTTATAATGATGCGAAACCCTCTTATTATCACAAAATGGTTGGAGGCTATCATCCTGCAAAAATTGAAATGTATCAAGACTTAATTGAAATGCAAATGTCGCCAGGAACCCCGCATAACAATAAAGAAGTTTACAATATGCTAAACACAAAATACTTTATTTTACCTGCTGGTCAAGGCCAAGCACAAGTGGTTCCTAATACGGAGGCTTGTGGAAATGCATGGTTTGTAAACTCAATTCAATTTGCCGCTACAGCAGATTTAGAAATGAAAGCCTTAAATGCACCAAATCTTTTTGATACAACTAAAGTAGATGGCAATTTCAAACCAAAAGAAATAGCAATTGTTCGTGAAAATTTTAAATCATTGGTTTCTAAAACTTCATTTATTAAAGATTCTAATGCTACAATAAAATTAGCTGAATATGGATTAAACAAAATTTCATTTGAAAGTAACAATGCAAATGATGGGTTTGGAGTATTTAGTGATATTTATTATGATGGTGGTTGGGTTGCAAAAATTGATGGAAAAGAAACTCCAATAATTCGAACAGATTATGTTTTAAGAGGGTTGCTTATTCCTTCTGGTAAACATAAAATTGAATTTGAAATTAAACCTACAATTCTAAAAACTAGCGAACCAGTTTCTATCATAGGTTGTGTTTTAGTGTTATTGGTTTTTGGATTCGGTTTATATAAATCCATTGATGATAAAAAATCAAATGCTTAATTCGTTATTTTACTATTGGTGTAAATAATTTTTAGCTCCCTATTTGTGAATAACCAAATAAAAATTCTTGCTCTAATTCCATACAAAGTATTTCCTCCAAATATGGGTGGGCAACGAGCTATTGTGTTATTTTACCGATCGCTGTGTAAGTTAACTTCCCTGACGGCTTTTACTATTAAAGACAATCAATCAGTAGAAGATTTTAAAATAATCCCCAGCATTTCGAACTCAAAATTCAGATATATAAACCCTTTTTTATTTTTTCAATTAAAGAAAAAGGCTCAACAAAATAATGCTACTCATATTTTATTTGAACATCCTTATTATGCATGGCTTATTTTTTTAATCAACCATTTTACCATTTTTAAAACCATTATACATTCACATAATATTGAAAGCGAACGCTTCAAGAGCATCGGTAAGCCTTGGTGGAGAATTTTATGGCATTATGAAAAATGGGCATATAAAAATGCTGACATGATTTGGTTTATCACTGAATATGACAAGCAATATGCGATTGAAAAATACCATGTTTTAGCAAACAAAGCCGTTGTTATTCCTTACGGAACAGCACTAAATGAATTGCCTACAGAAAATGAATTATTATTATCTAAACAATTCGTTCAAGAAAAACACAATATTAAAGAGGACGAACATATTTTATTATTTAATGGTGCGTTAGGGTACAAACCGAATCTGGAGGCTGTGTTATCAATTGTTGAAAAAATAAACCCTATTTTACTTGCATCCAATTATAAGTATAAAATAATTATTTGTGGCAAAGGATTGCCAACATCGATGAATGAACTAAAAGAGCATCAAGATAAAAATATTATTTATGCTGGCTTTGTAGATGATATAGATGTATACTTTAAAGCTTGCGATATTTTTATTAATCCTTTAAATCACGGGGGTGGTATTAAAACAAAATTAGTAGAAGCTTTAGGATTTGGAAAATACGCTGTTTCAACTAAAAATGGGGCCATTGGGGTAAGCGAAAAGTTTACTGAAGGGAGATTGAAAATTGTTGATGACAATGATTGGATTCATTTTTCTCATGAGATAATCCATTCAAAATTAATGCGAAATTCAAACCAATTATTTTATAACAATTATTCTTGGGACACTATTTCAAAAAAAGCACTCGATTCGATTCTGCTATAGTTTTCAATTGTATATTTGATTGACATAATAAGTACTTAAACATGATATTTAGAAGTAAAGCTCCTTTAAGAATTGGACTAGCAGGCGGTGGGACAGATGTTAGCCCATACAGTGATTTGTATGGAGGTGCTATTTTAAATATTACAATTTCTGCTAGTGCACATGCTACTATTGAAGCTACAAATTCTAACAAAATAACCATTCAGGCATTTGATAGAAATGAAGTTGAAGAACATGCAATTAGCAAACATTTACCTATAAATGGCACATTAGATTTAGCAAAAGGGGTATACAACAGAATTCAAAAAGATTATCCTTTTCACACAAATGGATTATTAATTTCGACCTATGTAGATGCTGCTGCAGGTTCGGGATTAGGCACTTCATCTACTTTAGTAGTTGCTATTTTAGGCGCTTTTGTAGAAATGCTGAAACTGCCTTTAGGTGATTACGACATTGCACATTATGCCTATGATATAGAACGCAATGATTTAAAATTAGCAGGCGGAAAGCAAGACCAATATGCAGCTACTTTTGGCGGTGTAAATTTTATGGAGTTTTATGCAAATGACAAAGTCATAGTAAATCCTCTCAGAATCTCATCAAAATATTTACATGAATTAGAGAATAATTTATTGTTGTTTTTTACAGCAACGAGCAGAGAAAGTGCAACTATTATTAAAGAACAACAACAGAATGTAGCGGATAAAAATGAAAAATCGCTAGAAGCAATGCACAATTTAAAAGAGCAAGCTCAACAAATGAAAGAAGCTCTATTGAAAGGAAACTTAAACGAAATAGGGAAAATTTTAGATTACGGTTTTGAACAAAAAAGAAATATGGCCGCTAGCATTAGCAACAGTGCTATTGAAAATCTTTATGAAATTGCTAAAAAGGCTGGAGCCACAGGCGGGAAAATTAGTGGTGCTGGCGGTGGTGGATTTATGATTTTTTATTGTCCCAACAATACCAGACATGCTGTAATAAATGTATTGAGTAAAGAAAAAGGCGTTTTAAAACCTTATACATTTACCAATCATGGATTAATCACTTGGACTACTGAATAATCTATAAAATTATAGAGCAAACGAATTGACTATTGTTATTTTAAAAAGCAATCCCTTTAAATTTTATTATCTTCGCAATCTAAAAATAAAAACAATTTAAACTAATTAATTATGGCATTTACATTACCTGCATTATCCTACAATCATGATGCATTTGAACCTCACTTTGATACTTTAACCATGCAAATTCATCATGGTAAACATCACCAAGCATATGTTGACAATTTAAATAAAGCATTGGCTGGTACAGAACATGAAAACAAATCATTAGAAGAATTAATGGCAATCATGTCAAAATTACCAATGGCTGTGCGCAATAATGGTGGAGGACATTACAACCATTCTTTATTTTGGGAAATTTTATCTCCAAATGGTGGAGGAAACCCTTCAGGTAAATTAGCTGAAGCGATTGAATCACAATTAGGGGGATTAGAAAAAATGAAATCTGATTTTGCAAATGCAGGCATGACGCGCTTTGGAAGTGGTTGGGCTTGGCTTTGTGTAAAAGCTGATAAAACACTTTGTGTATGCTCTACTCCAAATCAAGACAATCCTTTGATGGACCTTGCTGAATGTCCAGGAACACCAATTTTAGGAATGGATGTTTGGGAACATGCATATTATTTACATTATCAAAATCGCAGAGCAGATTATATCGCTGCATTTTGGAATATCGTAAATTGGGATGAAGTATCTAAAAGATATGAATCTTTATTGTAATTAAAATACATAACTCAATTAAAAAATCCGATACTGAAAAGTATCGGATTTTTTAATTTCTAAAAATTAGCAAAATGAACGAATTCACAAGTATGCTCAAAAGCAGATGAAATCTTTTGCATCTATAGATAAATAAAAATGGCTACCTCAAAAGAAGTAGCCATTGAAATTTATTTTTGCGTGATATTAATTTTGTCTTGGCGCTCTAAATGAACCAGTAACTGTGTAATTATTACCTGTTACGTTGCCTACTAAATTTAATGAGTAATTTCCAATTACATCACCAGGGAAAGTTGGGTAACCCGTATAGGTAACAGTTGAATTTGGTTGTACTGTGTAAATAGAATCAGTGAAACCAGAAAGTGGTAAAGTAAATGAGGCATTTGTAACCGCATGTGTACCTACTGTTGTATCCGAAACCATCATATATACATTGTTTCCAACGATAGAGTTGTTCGCAGATAAAACATTTCCTGTAGTTCCTTGAATATTAATATACTGTAAAATAGAACTTGCTGGTGCATTAAACGTATATTGGAAATTAATTGAAGTTGAAATATTTGTCATATCCACACTTAAATAAGGGCTTACACTTCCACAAGCATTTAGGGCACCAATATTATTTAGACCATTTACCAATGTAGCAGAAGAAGTACCATACACATTATTCGTAAGGTTATATGCATACATGGTTATCGGTGTAGATGGAGTACATGGGAAGCTGTATGTGAATTGTCCCAATGCATTTGGCGTTATAACAATATTGTAAGGTGACAATACAACACTACCATTGCTAATAGGATTACCAGAACAATCAACAATAGAACCGCTTATTGTAGAGGCTGCTGGAGTTGTGATTGGAATTGTAATAGTTCCTAAATTTAAATTGATCGTACTAGTTACAACTGTTTGAGAATAGATTGGTGTCGTGCTTCCACAAATTGATGACAATGCATATACTTCCATTTGCATATTGGCACTTGGATAAACCAAACCTCCTACCCATCCAGCAGTATTTGTAGTTCCTGTTCGAGAATTATTATTCGTCGTGTTTGTCAACTTCACTAAATAACCACTTAATGGAGTTCCAAATTGATCCACTAATGTCATTTCTAAATCAATAGCTGCCGCTGGAGTATCACAATTCCAAAAAGAAAAATGTTTTACTTTACCAACATATTTGCCTCCTGTTAATATAGCAGTTCCTTCTTCCATCCAAATTCCTTTTGCTTCATCAAAATACCACAACGGAATAGTTGCTGGAGCTGTTGCTTGCAATGAAGTTGGCACTGTTAATGTTATAGTAGCTTCTGAACCTGGTCTAATTTGTAATAATTGCCCATCTACTGAATATAATTCAGCAACCATCATACCAAAACTTTGCAATAATCGCTCTTCACCACCATTTGCTGTAACTCCTCTTAAATCTCCTGGCATTGTGTTTAACCCTGTTTGTGTAGTAGGATCTATTTTATGAGCATATACATATACTTGACCATTATATGTTAAACCTGTAGCTTGATTTACGATTCCGCCAGCAGGAAAACCTAAAACTAAACCATTTGCAAAAGATACACTTCCACCATTTGCAGCTACAAAAGTTCCTGGAATTCCTTTCGCAATCAAGCTAACTTTTAGCACATGTTTTTGGTTTGCATTAACAGCAATGGTTCTAGATCCTTTAAAGTAAGTATTTCCTTTTGAAACTAAAACAGTTGTTGCATGAGATGGAGTGGTAATATTGTCAAAATGAAAATAACCATTCGCATCTGAAAGTGTAGTATAACCACTAGTTGTAACTGTAGCACCTTCTATAATTGCCCCTGACTCATCTGTTACAAAGCCCATAATGCTTGCAACTACGGTTTTACTATTATTATATGGAATATATATTCCATCATTACTAGATTTTCTACATGATTGTAAAAACTGAAGAGAAAATCCTAATGCAAATAATAAAACTATTGGCATTGATGTTTTAAATAACTGTTTCATAATTTTTTTAATTATTGTTTGTTTAAAAAGACGTGTATTTTTTAATTTTTGTTAGTTAATATTCCTATTGAAACTCTTAGCTACAATTATTTAATGTATCCTAAAATTTTCAACATGCTTTGATATGTTTGTTCTTTGGCATACAACCAATCTACTAATTTTCCAGATTTGTCATACTCTATAACCACATGTTTTGGTGAAGGAATCATACAGTGTTTAATTCCACCATAACCACTTAATTGGTCTTGGTAAGCACCTGTATGAAAAAATCCTATGTATAATGGTTCTTGTTTTTCTTTAATTGCTACATTTTTACTTTTTGGCAAAAACACTGCATTAACATGTTCTTCAGAGGTATAAAAATCATGACTATCGCATGTTAAACCACCTAAATGAACCTCTTGATATTCTTCATCCCACTTGTTTACAGGCAACATCAAGAATTTTTCTCCTATTCCCCAAGTATCGGGTAAGGTTGTGATAAATGAGCTATCAATCATATACCAAATCTCTCTGTCATTTTGCATTTTTTCATCCAAAACGCTATAAATAATTGCTCCAGATTCCCCTACTGTAAAAGACCCAAATTCAGTAAAAATATTTGGTACATCTACTTTATTTTGTTTACATACTTTTTTAATGGTTGCCACAATTTCATTCACCATGTAATTGTAGTCATATTCGAATGCCAATGAGTGTTTAATAGGGAATCCTCCACCAATATTTAAACTATCTAATTCGGGAGCAATTTTTTTCAACTGGCAATACAAATGAAGAACTTTATTTAATTCGCTCCAATAATAAATGTCATCTTTAATACCCTTATTCATAAAGAAATGAAGCATTTTTAACTGAAAACGTTCATTTCCTTTTAACTTATCTACATAAAACTCCAAAACATCTCTGGTTCTAATCCCCAAGCGAGAAGTATAAAAATCAAACGTAGGTTCTTCCTCAGCTGCAATTCGAATACCTATTTTTACTGGATCTTTTGTTCTGATGGATTTTTTATACTCTTCAAACTCATTTTTATTATCTAATATCGGAACCACATTGGTGAATCCACTATTGATAAGTTGTGAAATATTTTTCGTGTACGCCTTTGTTTTAAAGCCATTACAAATAACAAACGTGTCTTTAGTTATTTTTTTGCGTTGATATAAACTTTTAATAATTTCTAAATCATAAGCGAATGAAGTTTCTAAATGCACGCCATGTTTTATCGTTTCCTCTACGATAAATGAAAAATGGGAGCTTTTAGTACAATAGCAATAAAAATATTCCCCTTCATACTTGTGTTTTTTCATAGCATCAGCAAACATTTTTTTTGCTTTGCTAACTTGCATTCCAATTTTAGGCAAAAATGTTATTTTAAATGGCGTGCCATACTTGTCTATTAACTTTTTTAAATCAACCCCATTAAATTGTAGATAATTGTCTTTAACTTGAAATCCTTCTTGAGGAAAATCAAAAGTTTGCTTTACAAGGTCTGTGTATTTATTTTGCATTGAAAGTTAAAAATCTATTTATTATTACAAGTACAAATGTAAACATGAATTTTATTAATTTAAAACTAATTTTACGTTGATAATAAATATGAAATCCATTCATTTTATTTTGTATTACACAAATAACCACCCTAAATTTACACTCTTTAATAATTCCTGTATGAAACATCTATTTATTTTAGTCATTATGTGTTTTTCTTTTCAAACTTTATCCGCTCAAGATAAAATTGATCAACTTGCAGAAAAAACCTGTGAGTGCTTGAAAACTAAAAATTTCAAAAACAAAACCAAAGACGAAATTGAAATGGAGTTGGGTTTTTGTATGATTTCTGAAGCACAAAAACTTCATATCGATATGAACTTAAAAGATGAAAGCAGCATGGAAAAATTTGGAGAAAAAGTAGGTTTAAGAATGGCTACTATTTGCCCTGAAAGTTTTATCAAATATTTAAGCCAAGAAACAAAAGATGGATCCACTTTAATGAGTGATTATTTAAAAGAAGACAAAACATCCTCTTCTACTCAAAAAATAACCGGCACAATTACGAGATTTACAAAGGATGAACTCGCATATTTATTTGTTAAGACAAGTGAAGGAAGAGAAATAAAATTAATGGTTTTAGAATATTTTACTAATGCCGATAAATTAATTGAAAATTCAAAAGATTTTATCAATAAAAATGCTACCATTGAATTTAAAGAAGTAGAATGCTACTTGCCAAGAATTGGTGAATTTGTAAAATTGAAAGAAATGACTTCACTGTCAATTGATTGATTTATTTTCTGAGTTTTTCTACTAACATTCTTCCATCACAAAAAAGCATATCTAAAATACTTAGGTTGCTTTTAAAGCCTATTCGATCCTGAAAAACTTGTATGTAGGTTGGCAATTGCATATCCGTATTTTCATCAAACACATTTCGAGCATCTACCCAAGTATCTATAGGTATTTTTTCATATTTTTCAGTCAGTACAAGCTCTTTTTTCACTTGTAATAATTGATTAACGAGTTGAAGACATTGAATATTATAATCAACTAAAAAATGATGCTTTTTCTCAAACAACATTTTAATATCTTCCGCATAATATTCAAAATAGGGTGATCTGCGGTAACAAGATTCTATGGTTTTCCAATGTACAGTTTGCCAATTTTCATCGTAGGATATTTCAATATCTTTCATGACATTTTTTTGATTTCTACCTCCCTTTAATGGAATGCTCAATGTAATTAATCCATTGGGACCAGCAATTACTGTTCTGTTTCTAAAAGATTTTCGAACAAAATATTCATGCTGTTCAATTTGAATATTTTCATTTCGTAAAAACATTTTATACCAAGCGATGCAAGGAAAATTTTCACATTCTAATAAGACGATATTTTCATTCATATTTGTACATTTACAAAATGCGATTAAAGATAATCATCCTCTTTATTTTATTGGCTTTGATATTCAATAAAAATTCTTTTTCTCAACAAAAAGACACTTTATTTGATCTAAAAATTGCAGCCAATAATCAAATCCCATTAGAGGACATGGATTTTCCTTTTTTTGACATCGATAAAAATCAAGTTTTTATTGCTTTTTCTGTCAATAATAAAACCGACAGCAACTATATATCTATTGAAATTAAGAAAAAATCAATTCAACAAAGCCGATTAAAACCAATCACACAAAAAAAGATTTTTTTAAATTCTGAGACCAAAATTACCTTCCTCGACAGTTTGGATATTTCGAATAATTTAATTTCTGGAAATTATGATATTATTGTGTCTTTAGTGAATAAACAACTAGAAGTAATTGCCAGCATTAAAAAAGGGTTTCAAACCATTAGGAATGGAAATGCCATTTTAAAAACTGATTTTGAGGAAATGTCAGCTCCAAAAAATTTCAATATTCAAAACTCTTTTGTTTCAAATTACAACCCAAAACAACTATTGAAAAACATCAAAGCCCTTGTTCCAATTGCTGAGGTATCTGAAATAAAGGCTATTGCGGCCATGGAAGAAAATGATGTGAATGCACCCCAATTTTTTTATAATTTCTGGTATAATAGAAACAGTTCCGCACCTGAAAAAGAATGGAAAATGTATGCTGAAAAATTAAATTATGTAGCCAAAAAATATGGCAAAAATGGAATGCCCGGTTTTGAAACCGATAGAGGAAAATTATATTTAATGTTTGGAGAGCCTAATATCATCGAAAAAAGGGACAACGAGCAAGGGGCACTGCCTTATGAAGTTTGGTTTTATTACGAAACTAAAGGACGAAAAAATGTAAAATTTCTTTTTTATCAACCGGGAAGTATTGCCGATCAAATGATTATTTTACACTCCTCAGAGCAAGATATTTTAGTGAATCCATATTGGAAAAGGGTTTTACTGCAAGATCCCACAAATGGTGATAATAAACTCAAATACGGTGTTTTTGAATATTTTAATTAAATGAAAATTACAATGAAATCAATCTTATTTATTAGCTGCTCTTTCGCAATTATATTAATTCTATCTGCCGCTGGCTGCAATAGCATAAAAGAACTCGAGTATAAAGGAATAAAAAACTCTAAACTTCAAACGCTTAGTTTTAATAATACAGCTATTCAAATGGATATAGAATATTTTAATCCGAATAATTTCGGATTGGATGTGAAGGAAACCAATTTGAAAATATACCTAAATGATCAATTTATGGGAATTGCCGATCAACCTAAGAAAACACAAATTGCAAAAAAAGTTACTTTTTTATTTCCGGTTGTTGCCCATTTTGATCCATTAAAAGTAGCAGGAACAGCACTTAAAGCTTTATTTTCTAAAACAAACAAAATCACCATTCAAGGGACTGCAAAAATCGGCAAAGAGGGGGTTTATATTAAGCTGCCAATTAATATTTCAGAAAATGTGAGCTTATTCAAGGATTAATTTTACCCTTATTTCTTGGGTTTTAAAGGCAGGATACGTTTTACTTCAATTAAATAGTGGATGTATAAAAAAATCTCGTA
>CANHJA010000060.1 GCA_947460795.1 Bacteroidota bacterium
CTATCAGAATATTTCAACCCTTTGTCTGCAACTTGTGCTGTTCCCGTCTTTCCACAAATGTTAGAATATTTATTTTTCAGTGCTCCTCCTGTTCCTGTTTCAACTACTTCATTCATTGTTTCTTTCAATGATTCAATAGAAACACTGTCTAATACTTCAGCATTCATTACTACAGGTTCATATTTCACCACATCTTTGCCATATTCTTGCACACTGTTTACTAAGTAAGGCTTCATCAATTTACCATGATTTGCAATTGCATTATATACCATGCAAGTGTGCAAAGGGGTAATCATTACTTGATAACCCATCCCCATAAAAGCCAAAGAAAAACGACCTTTTGTAACTGAATCTTTTATGTAACTTGGCTTTGTTTCTCCACTCATTCCCAAACCTGTTTTTTGATCCAATCCTAAAGCATGCAAGTTGGACCAATAACTGCCTATTTTATCTTTATAGTTTTGATGAATCAATTTTGCAAATGCCACATTAGAAGATTTTGCAAACGCATCTTTGATAGTTAACACCCCAAGTCCTGCATGACTATCACTTATTGTATAAGGGCCAATTTGTGTTTTACCACCTTGGCAATTAACCATGTCGGATGTTTTTATTAATTTATCTCTCATTAAAGAAATCAACGAAACCAATTTAAACGTTGATCCTGGTTCAATTCTCTTTAATGCATAATTAAAATCTTCGTAATAAGAACCATCATTTTGACGACCTAAATTGGCCATCGCTTTTATTTTTCCTGTTTTAACTTCCATAACAATGCAAGTCCCAAACGTAGCTTCTTCTTTTTCTAATTGATTTTTCAATGCATTTTCAGCTACATCCTGAATGTTCACATCCAATGTAGTAATTACATCTCGTCCATTTTCAGGATCAATTTCAGATCCATCAATTGGCATCCAAGTTCCACCCGCAATTTTTCGAACTACGCGCTGTCCTTGCATTCCACTTAAATCATTGTTAAACTCTCTTTCTATCCCAACATTTTGAGCATTTTTTCGCCACAAGCCTACTATTCGATTGGCTAATAATCCAAATGGGTTGATTCTTTTTGTTTTAGCCTCGCTAATAAATCCACCTTTGTTCATCCCTTTTTTAAAAGGTTCTACTTTTTTTAATTCTAAATATTGAGCATATGAGGCTTTCTTTTTTAACAAGAAATATTTATTTTTATTTTTAAACTCGTTGCTTAAAATTTCTTTGTAATCAACTGCGTTTTTATCTTTTAATATTGCTGCTATATTTACCGATAAAGATTCAATGTATTTATTAAATGTATCTTTTTTGATCGCCGTAAAATCGACATGCAAATCAAATTCAGGAATAGAAGATGACAATAAACTTCCATCTTCAGAAAAAATATTTCCACGCTCAGGTTGTATCACTTCAATTTTAGTATGCATGCTATCTGCTTGTGCGCGCAACTCATTCCCTTCTTTAAATTGAATTACAAGGCCTTTATACATAATCATCATGCCAAATAAACACATGGCAAGAAAAGTGATGTACACCCTAAAACGTATATCTTTACTCGTCTTCATTGCTATTATTTATTTCTACATGAATTTTATAAGGAGGCACTTTCGTAGTTTGCAGTCCTAAAACAGAAGCACCTTTAGCCAGTTCACTTTCTTTTGTCAAAAACATGATTTGTGATTTCTCATCAATAAATCTCCAACGCAATTCTTTTAATTGTTTTGCCGTATCATTTATTTTTCGAATTCTATTTTCAGCTAAATGATTGATTGATATATAAAATATTCCCAACAAAGAACAATACAATATAAAAGGCATATTATTTACAATACCCTCATTGCCTACTGTATTAAGCATGCGTTTCCAATTGGGAATATTGTGTAATATGTTTTTTATCTTATTCAAATTTCTTTTTGTTTTATTATTTTATTTTATGATATCGCTTCTTACTCTTTTTTTTTAAAACTTTTGCCTAATTTATAAATCATCAAATCTTTTCTGCGACTCTTAACTTTGCGCTTCGTGCTCTTGAGTTCTGGCTTATTTCTTTATCAGTTGGCAAAATCGGCTTCTTCGAAATCACTTTTAACTTTTTTTCTTTTTTAGCAATCGGTAAAAAATCTGGCACCTCTTCAAACGTTTCATTTTTCATCCAGTTTTTTACAATTCTATCTTCCAAGGAATGAAAGGTAATTACACACAATCTTCCTTTCGGTGAAAGTTTGGTAGAGATATTTTCCAAAAAATCTTTCAATGCATTCAGTTCATCATTTACTTCAATTCGTAACGCTTGAAAAACTTGCGCTAAGTATTTATTTGGATTCCCGTACACTACCGTTGATATAGCTTGTTTAAATTCATTGATGGTTGTCAATGAAGATGAATTTCTAATATCTACAATTCGCTTAGCCAAGGTTTTTGAATTGGTTACTTCGCCATATTCTTCAAATAATTTTTGCAGTTTTTGTTCCGAATATTTTTTTAAAATATCAGCTGCCGAAAAACCTGTACGATTGTCCATGCGCATATCCAAAAGAGCATCAAATCGAATAGAAAAACCACGTTCAGCAGTATCAAATTGATAAGAACTTACTCCTAAATCTGCCAACACACCATCTAATCTATCCAGTTTATACAATCGCACAAAACGATCGGCATATCTAAAATTTTCAGAAACAAATATGATTCTTTCTTCCCCTTCAGGAATATTTCTTTGCGCATCTTCATCTTGATCAAACACGATGAGCTTTCCCTTAGGGCCTAAATGTTTCAGAATTTCTTTGCTATGGCCACCTCCTCCAAACGTTGCATCTAAATAAACTCCATCCGGAATTATATTCAACTGCTCAATACATTCATGTAAAAGAACTGCGGTATGATAAGTATTCGTACTATTCTCCATCGTTCGGATTTAAAAAATTACTTCCTAAAACCTCACTTGCCAAATTGCTATAATCTTCAGCACTCATTTCCATTGCTGCATGATATGTTTTGGTATCCCAAATTTCTACCTTATTCCCCTGTGCAGAAAAAACAGCATCTTTTGTTATTCCTGCATGCTCTAATAATTGTTTGCTTAACAACAATCTGCCAGCACCATCTGCCTCAATAGGAGTTGCTCCATTTAAAAACTTGCGTTTTAATATTCTTGATTTTGGATTAAAGTCATTTAAGCCATTTACGATCTGCTCAATTTTTTTCCATTGTTCATTAGTGTAAAGCGTTAAACAACTTTCAAAACCTCTACTAATGACATAAGTAGTAACCACCTCAGTATTTAACTGACGCTTGAAACCAGTAGGGATCATAAATCTTCCCTTGGCATCAATTGTTACTTCATATTCTCCGATGTAATTAGACATGTCACAAAATTAATAATTTTCGTAACACAAAATAACACTTTTTACCACATTCAATCACTATGAATAATTAAAGTAATTTATCCACATCTTGAATGCATTGAGCATCAGTCATTTCAAGGTCTTTAGCGGTTTTTAACAATTTACAACCTGCATTTACTGTGGATAATTTGTCACTATCCACATAAAAAGGGTGCATAACTGTTAATAACTACAAATATCTGTTAATTAAGTGGTTAATTGGTGAAAATTTAACTGTTTTTTATGTGGATAGGCAAAAAAAATCCTCACTGTAAAAGTGAGGATTTTTAAAAATTAGAGAGATATGATTCAGTAGGAACCATTTCAAATTTTACAATTCGTGTGCAACTTCTGTATTTTCTTCGTGTTTTTCAACAATCATTTTTTCTAACCATGCACTTAAAATAAATAATATTCCAGCTGCAACGCCTGTCATCACGATAAATAACATAAAGAATTCATACAAGTTAGTGATTTGGAATCCAACAATAGATGGATAAACGACTGGTACATTTGAATCAGCAGTTCCACTTGGAGGGATTAAAGCACTCAATGTTCCTGCAAATTTATTTGCCGCTGCATTCGCTAAAAACCATGTCCCCATCATTAAAGAAGAAAGACGTAAAGGCGCTAATTTAGAAACCATTGATAATCCAATTGGTGACAAACAAAGTTCACCCATTGAGTGAATGATATATAAAGCAATTAACCACCACATTGAAACTTTTTCACCCATACCTAATCCTTTAACAGCAATTGCAATTACCACATATCCTAAAGCAACTAAAGCCAATCCTATAGCCATTTTTTTAGGTGATGAGGGTTCTAATTTTCTAGAGTATAAGAAACCCCAAATAAGTGTAAATACTCCAGCTAAACCAATGACTGCTAATGGGTTTACTGATTGGAAATAAGATGCTGGCATCTCCCATCCTAAAATGTGACGGTCTGTTTGCCTGTCTGCAAAAAGAGTTAAAGAAGCTCCAGCTTGCTCAAATGCACCCCAAAAGAAGATAACAAAAAATGCAAGTATAAATATTACAATAATTCTTTTCATTTCAATGCCAGACAAGCTTTTATCTGTTAAAATAATAATTGGCATCACGATCATTGCACCATAAATAAACCAACTGATTATTTCAATATTTCCAATATTAATTCCTCCAATAACAGGAATATTGATCATTACCCCTTTAAACATTTGTTTAAAATTCAACATGAAAAAGATAATAGCGATTGATCCAACAATAGTTAAGATAGCTTTGATATCAAGTGCTTTTACTGGCAATCCGATTTCTTTACCTTCCTCAGAAATTAAATATTTCTTTTGAAAGATAACAAACGTTGCTAAACCGATTACCATTCCTATACAAGCGCACAAGAATCCCCATTTAAAGTCCATTGAACCGCAAACTAATGGCGAGAAAAATGCACCTAAATTAATACCCATATAAAATATAGTGAATGCGCTGTCAATTCTTCGATCATTAGCCGGATAAAGTTGACCAACCATCGTAGAAATATTTGGTTTAAAAAATCCATTCCCAACAATCAAAGCAGTTAAACCTGCCCACATCAATGTAGTTCCTCCACCGGCACCAGCAGATGCACTCATAAACATTAAAAACTGGCCTATTGCCATAAGTAGACCTCCAATGACGATACTTCGTCTATTTCCTAAAAATTTATCACATAAATAACCGCCCAAAAGTGGAGTTAAATAAACCAATCCTGTGTAACTTCCATAAATTTCAGAAGCATCCGCGTCAGTTAATAAGAGAATTCTTGTCATAAATAGTATGAAGATCGCCCTCATCCCATAATAACTAAAACGTTCCCACATTTCTGTGAAAAACAAAAAATAAAGTCCCTTAGGGTGTCCTTTTTGTACTTGTGTATTTTCCATTTAATAAATTTAAGTAGCCAAGATATAAATAAATTACGAATTACGAAGGATGTATGATGAATTATTTTTTTACAATTTACAGAATTAGCCCGTCAACTCATTGGCATATTGACACATAAAAATTACCTTCGCACCCATGAATATTCTTTTAATTGGTGGCGGTGGCAGAGAACATGCACTTGCTTTGAAATTGTCGGAAAGTGAATTGTGCAAACATGTTTTTATTGCACCAGGCAATCCAGGCACTGCTCAAATAGGTACTAACGTCGATATTTCTGTCAATGATTTTGAAGCACAAAAATCTTTTTGCTTAGAACATAAAATTGAAATGGTTGTGGTTGGACCTGAAGACCCTTTAGTAAATGGAATCTATGATTTTTTTCAACAAGAGGAATTAAAACACATTCACATTATAGGCCCCTCTCAATTTGGAGCTCAGTTGGAAGGAAGCAAAGCTTTTGCCAAAGAGTTTATGATGAAAATGAATATTCCGACAGCCAAATACAAAGAGTTTAGTAATTATTCAGCAGTTGAAAATACAAACATCCAACAACCTGCTTCAGACAATTACGAAGCCGGAATTGAGTATATAAAAAATCATTCCTTGCCAATTGTGTTAAAAGCAGATGGATTAGCAGCAGGTAAAGGCGTTGTAATTGCTGAAACACATGACGATGCATTGCATGCTTTCAAAGAAATGTTGCAAGAAAATAAATTCGGGAAAGCAGGAGCTAAAGTGGTTATTGAAGAATTTTTAACAGGGATTGAATGTTCTGTTTTCGTGTTGACAGATGGCGAAAGTTATTGTTTATTGCCAACTGCAAAGGATTATAAACGCATTGGAGAAGGTGATAAAGGTTTAAATACGGGTGGTATGGGTGCTATTTCACCGGTTCCTTTTGCAGATGAAATTTTTATGCAAAAAGTGGTTACTAAAATTGTAGAACCTACCATTAAAGGGCTTCAACAAGAAAAAATTACATACAAAGGTTTTGTATTTATAGGCTTAATAAAAGTAAATGAGGAGCCTTTTGTCATTGAATACAATTGCCGAATGGGCGACCCTGAAACAGAGGTTGTGATGCCTCGTTTGGAAAGTGATTTGGTTGCACTTTTACTAAAGTTAAAAAACAATGAACTTGCTGGAGCCGAATGCAAATTGTCTCCAAAACATGCAGCCACAGTAATGTTGGTGAGTGGTGGCTATCCTGAAGATTTTGAAAAAGGAAAAGTAATGACTGGTTTTGAAAGTTGTGAAAACAGTCTCTTATTTCATGCAGGGACAAAACAAATTGAGCAAAACATTGTCACCAATGGCGGTCGTGTAATTGCAATTACTACCTTGGCGGATGATTTACAAACCGCTTTAAAAACATCGAAATCAAATGCTGAAAAAATTCAGTATGAAGGCAAATATTACAGAAAAGATATTGGTTGGGAGTTTTCTTAAAAAATGTTGCCGGATATCAGATGGCAGCTCTCCGCTTTTTTTAAATGAAAAGCGGTTAACAATTTTTGGGAATTGATTATTAGAAATTCTGACGATATTTGTATGAGCAATGTTTAACCGAATTTATTTACTTCTACTTTTTTGTATGCTTTGGGCAAGCAAAAAGGCATTGTCCCAAAAAGGGGTAAATGATACCATTGTAGTTGGTAGTATCGTAATTAACAACGATACCTTGCCGCACATTTGGTTACACGATGCTTTTTGCAATGAAAAAGGGAATAAGGCTTTTGCAAAAAGAAGAAGAGAAGCTAGGGAACAACGAGAAGCTTATGACAGACTTCGATATAATGTTTACAAAGTTTATCCCTATGCTGTAGCCGCTGGGTTTATCATGAATGATATCGATTCTGCAATGGCCTTGATGCGCAGCAAAGATGCGAAACAAATCTATAAACGACGCAAAGAAGATGAGCTCAACAAAAAATTCAAAGGAGAATTAGTCAATTTAACCATGAGCCAAGGGCAAGTTTTAGTGAAACTGATTGCTCGGCAAACAGGCAAACCTTGTTATCAAATTATCAAAGATTTAAAAGGAGGTTTAAATGCAAGAATATGGCAAACAGTTGCCATTCTTTTTGACAACAATTTAAAAAACAGTTACGACCCACGCGGAGAAGACCAAATAATAGAATCCATTGTGATAGAAATTGAAAAAAGAGGGCGTATCGTATATAAATAGTGAACCTATTTGAGCGTCAATTCAAGAGAATTTTTATTTTTAATTTGATACATTAAATCTATTTTTACCAAATGAAAGTAGACATTTTAGCTATCGCTGCCCATCCTGACGATGCAGAATTATCCTGCAGTGGAACCTTAATGATACATAAAAAATTGGGGCTCAAAACAGGCATTCTTGATTTAACGGCTGGCGAATTGGGCTCTCGTGGAAATAAAGAAACTCGTGCCACTGAAAGTGCAAATGCTGCTAAAATTTTACAATTGGATGTAAGAGAAAATTTGGGTTTTAGAGATGGTTTTTTTCAACATGATGAAGCCCATCTTATAAAACTAATTACTGCAATTCGAAAATACCAACCCGAAATTGTTTTGGCAAATGCCATTTCAGATCGTCATCCTGACCATGAAAAAGCAGCTTTATTAATTAAAGAGGCCTGTTTTTTAGCTGGTTTAATAAAAATTGAAACTGCTTTCAATGGTGAACCTCAAAAAGCTTGGCGTCCCAAAAAGATATTTAATTACATCCAAGATCGTCATTTAGAGCCCGATTTTGTAATTGATATTTCGGATGTTTGGGATACTAAAAAAGAAAGTATTTTAGCTTATCGAACTCAATTTTATTCGACAGACATTGATGGTCCCAATACCTATATATCGTCTCCAGAATACTTGAATTCCATTGAATACCGAAATGTAATGATGGGCAAAAAAATTGGTGTAAAATATGGCGAAGGTTTTACTTGTACCCACTCTCACCTGGGCTTGAAAGATTTTTCAAATTTGGTTTTTCCTTCAATTGCTTAATCTTCTGCTTTTGGAATTTCGATTGATTTAAACAATTCATCAATTTTGGCAACATATTCCAATGTGTCGTCTAAATAATAAGATAGAACAGGGATTTTTCGAACTTGATTTTTAATTCTTGCTGCTAATAATTTGCGCAGTTTCCAATCTTGTTCTTGAATGTATTTCAACATTTTTTCGGGTTCAGGAATTTTATAAAAACTGAGATAAAAACGAGCTTCCATTAAATCTGGCGTAACTTTTACTTGCGATATCGAAATCATACCACCTTGCGTTACATTTAGCCCTTCGCGCTGAAAAATATCACTCATTTCAGTTTGAATTAAGCCTGCCATTTGTTTTTGTCGTTTACTTTCTTCCATGTTCCACTAATTAAAGTGTAAATTTACATTTTTTATTCTAATGAAAGCAATTCGTCAAATATTACCCTATTTAAAAGGCAAATGGGGATACGTAGCTGCCTATGGCATTTCCAATTTATTATCGGTCGTATTTTCTACGCTAACTGTTACTATGATTGGGCCTTTCTTGACAACGCTTTTTGACAAAGTCGAGAAAGTAAATGCGGTACAACCTATTTCAATCAATAGCAAACAAGCGATTGAAAATTATTTTAAATATCTAATGACTCACTTTATTGAACAAAATGGCGGCGATAAAGTGTATGGATTAATTTTCATTTGTTTGGTCGTTGTATTTGCTACATTTTTCAAAAATGTATTTTTATACACTTCCCGTTATATTTTAAACCCATTGCGAAATGGCATTTTATTCAATATTCGTAAAGATCTTTTTGGGAAAATAATTCAATTGCCAATAGGCTTTTTTACCAATGAACGCAAAGGCGATATCATGTCGAGAATGACCAACGATGTAAGTGCAGTAGAAGTTTCAATTATCAGCATGATGGAGCTATTATTTTCGACCCCTATTACGATTATTTTTTATTTTATCGTATTGTCGATGATTAGCTTAAAACTATTTTTATTTTTAATGGTGCTGTTGCCAATCGCAGGACTCATCATTGGACGCATTAGCAAAAGCTTGAAAAAAAATACACAACAAACACAAATTCGCTTAGGTAATTTACTTTCTATTATTGAAGAAACGTTGGGTGGATTGCGCATTGTTAAAGCATTTGGCGCCGAGCAAAATAGAAATGAAACTTTTGCACATGAAAATAAAGAGCTCTATAAATTAAACAATGCAGTTGCTTCTCGAAGAGAAATGGCATCGCCTATGTCAGAGTTTTTGGGCATCTTGATATTGAGTGTGATTATTTGGTTTGGAGGTAAAATGGCCTTGAGCACTCCACAAGAAATTGAGCCGGGTATGTTTATCGTTTTCATTTCAATGTTTTATTTTTTAATCAATCCTTTAAAATCCTTGTCTCAAATATTTTACAATTTGCACCAAGGAAGAGCAAGTATTGAGCGTATCAATTTAATTTTAAATGCAGAAAATAAAATTATTGATGAGCCCAATGCACAAAAAATCAGCGCCTTTAATGGAACCATTGAATTTAAAAATGTTCATTTTTCGTATGATGGAAATCCCATTTTAAAAAATATAAACCTCACCATTCCTAAAGGAAAAACAATTGCTTTAGTGGGCGCTTCGGGTGCAGGCAAAAGTACTTTGGTTGATTTAATCCCTCGTTTTCATGATGTGGAAAGTGGTGAAATTTTATTGGATGGAATCAATATTAAATCTTTCAAAATTGAAGAACTGCGACATTTAATGGGAATTGTTTCGCAGGAACCTATTTTGTTTAATGATACAATTAAAAACAACATCGCGTTAGGTGGCGACAATACGAAACTTACCGAAATAGAAAACGCCGCGAAAGTAGCCAATGCACATGCCTTTATTAGTAGCAAAGACAGTGGCTACGACGATATTGTGGGTGATCGTGGCACCAAACTTTCGGGTGGAGAAAAACAACGCATCACCATTGCTCGTGCTATTTTTAAAAATCCACCAATTTTAATTTTAGACGAAGCAACCTCTTCACTTGACACCGTGAGTGAGCGACAAGTACAAGATGCAATTAATCATTTAATGCAAAACAGAACCTCTATTGTAATTGCTCACCGACTTTCTACCGTTCAAAATGCAGATGAAATTGTGGTTTTAGAAAAAGGAGAAATCAAAGAAAAAGGTACGCATGCATTTTTAATTGCTCAAAATGGCCTCTACAAAAATTTAGTAGATATGCAACAAGTGAAATAAATTGTGCTATATTTGAACCACTAAAAAATGTATTACAAATGAAAATCTTTTTATTGAGCATCGTTGCCGTAGTTTTAGTTTCTTTAAGTTTTACTTCTTGTAAAAAAGATTTTACTTGCGAATGTAAGTTTACGGATACCACTCGCAATTTTACAATTGATATAAAAAGTAAATTAAAAAACGATGCGAAAGTAATTTGTGCTGATTACAGCGATGCAGTTGGTTCTTGCAGCATTAAATAATTTAATACCCGTATTTTTCCTCCCAACGTACTTTTAAAAAACGTCTTATTTCTTCTTCTTTCGCATTTTTACCTGGCTCATACAAGGTTGTATTTGCAATTATGGATTGTAAATTAGTGAACGTTAAATAAAAGTAATTTTAAATTTCATTCAAATGCTATCAACTGACATCTAACATCCGTCATCTATTTAAACGTAACTTTTCCAAAATCATAATTCAATTGTTTAAGCTCGCCCACCTTTAATAACAAAGGCCCATCTACATCCACATAATCTAACCACGGAATAAAGTGCGCGATGGCAACCGAACCTATTTCAGTTTCATTCATGCAACCCATCATAACCTTCAAATTCAGTTGGCGTGCCTCTTCAATCATTCTGACAGCAGGTGTAATGCCACTGCATTTAGTGAGTTTAATATTGATGCCGTC
>CANHJA010000061.1 GCA_947460795.1 Bacteroidota bacterium
AATCATTTACCAATAAAATGATTCAAGCATCGTTAAAATAGACGAAAGAAAACTAGAGACTTGCTAAAACTTCTTCCAAAATAGTTCGATCATTACTTAAGCGAGGCACTTTATGTTGCCCCCCTAACTTACCTTTACTTTTTAACCAATTATTGAAAGATCCTTTGGGTAAAATATTTATTTTAGGCTCAGTTAAAGCAATGCTTTTATAGCGTTTTGCCTCATAATCTGAATTTATTTCTTGCAATTTTTTATCTAAAATTTCATTGAATAAATGTTGATTTTCAGGAGCTTGTTCAAACTCTATAGCCCATTCGTGGCAACCATTTCCTCCATCGCTAAAGTATACAGGAGCAGCGGTATAATCACTCACTGTACAATTGCAATATTTACTTGCCTCAGCAATTGCATAATCCGAGTTATCGATAATCAACTCTTCACCAAATGCATTAATAAAGTGTTTTAACCTTCCAGATACTTTAATTCGAAAAGGATTAACCGATACAAATTGTATGGTATCTCCAATTATATAACGCCACAAACCAGAGTTTGTAGAAATAATAGGTGCATAATTTTTACCAATTTCAACTTCCTCTAAAGACAATGTTTCAGGGTTTGTTTTACCCAATTCATCAACAGGCATAAACTCATAATAAATTCCATGATTTAAAAACAACAACATTCCATCTCTTCCAATTACATCTTGCGCAGCAAAAAAACCTTCAGATGCATTATACGTCTCTAAATAATTCATATTTCGAGAAGGAATTAGTTTTTTAAATTGTTGCTCATATGGAGTAAAATTTACACCTCCATGCATATATAATTCAAGGTTGGGCCAAATATCATGTAAATTATTTTTGCCCGTTATTTCAAAAATTTTCTTGATTAAAACTATGGTCCATGTAGGAACGCCTGCAATCATCGTCACATCTTCTAAAATAGTACTATGCGCCATTTTATCAATCTTTTCTTCCCATTCTTGCATCAAGGCTATCGAAATATCGGGGGTACGAAGCAGTTGTGTAAAATGCGACATGTTTTGAATCATAACCGCCGACAAATCCCCGTAATAGGAATCTCCATTGAGTTGATTTACTTGATGGCTTCCACCCAATGTTAGGCATTTACCAGATAAAATGCCCGATTGAGGAAAATTATGGTAATACAAAGCCAATACATCTTTAGACGATTTAAAATGACCTTCTTCTATCGCTTCGTTACTAACAGGAATAAACTTGCTTTTATCGGATGTAGTTCCACTCGATTTTGCGAACCAAGTAATGGGAGAATTCCACAAAACATTTTGCGTGCCTTCCATCATTTTATGAATATAAGGCTTCAGCTCGTCATAATCATGAATAGGAACTGCAGACTTAAAATCTTTCAAACTATTGATATGTTGAAAGTTGTATTTTTTACCAAATTCTGTAAATTGACCATTATGTATGAGATGATTGAAAACCATCGCTTGTGTGCTTTCTGGATTCAATAAAAAATTATCAATACCACTCCAACGCAATTTGATAAAACTCTTTAAAGCAGGATTTAATATCTTCATAATAATTAAACATTTCGATTAATTTACTCGAACAACAAAAATAATATTATTTATCAAATATACAATTATGGTTTAGAAGTTGAAGCTCTAAAGTAATATATCAGCTTATTTTAACAAACTTCAGAACCCCTATTTTACTTTTCGTCTTAATTCGAAGTTTTGGCCTAAATATAATTTACGAACTTGTTCATCTGAAGCCAATTCTTCTGCTGTGCCAGATTTTAAGATATTCCCATCATATAAAAGGTAGGCTCTATCTGTAATTGAAAGTGTTTCCTGAACATTGTGGTCGGTTATTAAAATGCCAATATTTTTAAATTTTAACTGCTCTACAATTAATTGAATGTCTTCAACAGCGATTGGATCAATCCCAGCAAAAGGCTCATCTAACAATATAAATTTTGGACTCATCGCTAATGCACGTGCAATTTCTGTTCTTCGTCGTTCTCCACCACTTAAAACATCTCCCATACTTTGACGAACATGTGTTAATCGAAATTCACTTAACAAACTTTCTAATTTCTCTTTTTGTTCTTGCTTAGATAATTTAGTAATTTCTAAGACGGCCATAATGTTGTCTTCCACACTCATTTTTCTAAAAATACTTGCCTCTTGTGGAAGATACCCAATTCCTAACTGAGCACGTTCGTACATAGGCATTTTAGTAATGTTATTTTCATCCAAAAACACTTCTCCTTCATCTGGTTTTATTAACCCTACAGTCATGTAAAATGTAGTTGTTTTACCAGCACCATTGGGACCCAGTAGACCTACGATTTCTCCTTGTTTAACTTCTATCGAAACCTTTTTTACCACAGTACGATTTCCGTACTTTTTCACCAATTCTGTTGTTTTTATTTGAGATAACATCGTATTGAAAGTTTAATAATGAATGTTGATTTACTTAACTATTTTTTCTAAACGAATTCCAATACTCATTACGTCTTTGAGTGGATTTACACGCATTATTTGCTCTAATTGTATGCTGTAAATACCTCTTTTAGTAAAATGAACTGCCCCACTTCCAGTTAAAGACGCTTTGTGTTCGTATATTTCATTCATTGATTTTCGAGCTAACCATTTCCCATTTTCTTGAGCCAAAGGCACTTCAATTCTCATTGAAGTAGATTCTTTTTCATTTGGCATTCTAGTATAAATATTTAACCAAATGTTGGCGAATTGATATGCATCAGTATGTCGCATAGTCAAAAAAAGTGAATAATCTGATGCGGTATCTGTTATCTCAAAATCATACGTTGGCTTAAACTCACTTTTCCATTTACAGTTAGGAATGGTTACATTTTTTTCAAATACATTTGAGGGTACACATGAAGTGAAAATAATTGAGAAAAATAAAATTGAGTATAAAATAGTTTTCATGTTAAAAATTATAATGCATTTAATAATTGCTCTTTAGCTTGTTCCAATTCATCTTTCATATCTACTACTAACTTTTGAATTTCCACATCATTGGCTTTTGAACCCATGGTATTAATTTCTCGACCAATTTCTTGTAATAAGAACCCTAACTTTTTCCCTTTGGTGTTGTTATCTTCATTCATTAGTTCTACAAAATAATCACAATGATGGAGTAAGCGATTTTTTTCTTCCGTAATGTCAAATTTTTCGATATAATAAATAATTTCTTGCTCCAGTCTATTTTTATCTGCTTTCCCTGTTTGTAAAAAATCATTAATGGATTGATGTAGTTTTTCACGCACACGCTCGGTTCTGTTTTTTTCAAAAGGATCAACTGAAAGACAAAGAGATTTAATTTTTTGAATATTGTTTTCGATGTGTTTGGTTAACATTACACCTTCCTGACGGCGATGATTGTTTAATATTTCACAAGTTTCTAAAACCTTTGCGGCAATAGTATTCCAATGAGCTTCCTCTAACGTATTATTGACTGAAGAAACAATTTCTGGCATCCGAATCAAAGTTGGTAAAATGTCTTTTTGTTCCAAATTTAATTCATTCGCAATTTCTGTAATGGCATTGTAATAATATTTTGCCAAATCAACATTTACAGTAACTGGTTTAGAAATTCCATGTTGTTTTAAAAATATAGAAACTTCAATTGTACCTCTTGTTAATTGTTGTTGAACGATATTTCTTAAATCGATTTCATAGAGCTTTAAAATTGGAGGGATTTTTGTATTTATTTCAAATTGTTTCCCATTAAGTGAACGAATTTCTAGGGAGCAAATATATTCACCTACATTAAATTCTGTTCGTCCAAAACCCGTCATCGAATAAAGCATACTGTCTGTTTTTTAGAGGTTAAAATTAAATCAATATTATGGAAGCGGTAGAAATATTTTTTTGTTAAATTTTTATTTCAAAAAATAATTTTCATAAAAATGAAAAATAATTATTCAAAAAGTATGTTTTTATTTTTATAAAAAAGTAAAATAATATTATCAAATAATAAAAATACAAATCGATGAAACATTGATGAATAAAAGCGTTGATGAATAGACAAAAAAAAACCGAATGATAGACACACTCGGATTTTTTGAATTTATGGGTTAGTAAGATATTTTTGCAATACAATTATAGTTATTTATTTTTAGTAGAAGAAATTTTTTGTAAAAAAACTTATACACGAATGTTAATAAGCATAAAACAATTTAACCGGAGCAAATCCTACATTTTACCCTAAAAATAAAAAAGCCATTCTCACAAATGAAAATTTGTGCGAAACATTTTAACTGCGATGGCTAAAAGAATCACTCCGAAAAATTTTCTGATGACTAAAATACCAGATTGACCTAGTATTTTTTCTAAAAGATTAAGACTTTTTAATGCGAAGAATATTATTATTAAATTGATGAATATTGCAATCATAATATTATACGTACTGTACAATGATTTAATAGACATAATAGTTGTTAATGTTCCTGAGCCTGCAATAATTGGAAAAGCAATGGGTACAATTGAACCTGATTTCGCATTGCCTTCTCCTTTAAAAAAATCGTGTCCTAAAACCATTTCTAAACCCAATATAAAAAGTACAATTGAACCAGCGATGGCAAATGAGCTGATATCGAGTCCTAATAATTCTAAAAATTGTTGACCAAAAAACAAAAAAGCCAGCATCAACAAACCAGAGACTCCGGTTGCTCTTGAAGCACTGATATTGCCCATTTTATTTTTTAGTGAAATTAAAACAGGGATAGACCCTAACACATCGATTACAGCAAACAATGCAAAAGTGCAGGTTAGTATTTGTTGCATTGAAATTTCGGAAAAATTAAAAATATTCATAACACAAAGCTACTATTTTTTAATTGTTGGACGCTTTATGATATCGTTTGTAATTGAATCTCTTTTATAATGTTAAATGGATGTGCTGAATAATGGATTTGTCCTCGAAGAGTGCGACGCAATTGGGATGAAAACAGTAAATATCGATGATTTCAAAAAAACAATGAACAACTTACAACTAACAACTAATGTATTATCTTCGCAGCACTTTAATCCTTTTTTATGAATTATAATTATACCGTTGCAGAGCGTTTTATGCGATATGTTCAAATTGATACACAGAGTGATCCTGAAGCTACTTGTTTTCCTAGTACAGAAAAACAAAAAGATTTAGCGCGTGTTTTAGAACAAGAATTGAAAGACATTGGTCTTACTGAAGTTGAATTAGATGAACACGGCTATGTATATGCGACCATTCCTTCTAATACAGAAAAAAATGTTCCTGTCATTTGCTTTTGTGCACACATGGATACGGCTCCTGATTGCAGTGGAAAGAATGTGAAACCAATTTTACATAAAAACTACCAAGGGCAGGATATTATTTTACCTGATGACCCGACGCAAGTTATAACAACTACCAAACATAAATATTTAGCAGAACGCATGGGTGATGACATCATTACTGCATCGGGTACTACTTTGTTGGGCGCTGATGATAAAGCGGGTGTTGCTATTATTATGGATTTAGCAAATTACTTGCATTCACATCCTGAAATAAAACATGGAAAAATTAGAATTTTATTTACGCCAGACGAAGAAGTTGGAAGAGGAGTTGAGCAAGTAAACATGGAAAAATTGGGCGCACATTATGGGTATACTTTAGATGGAGGTGAACGAGGTGCTATTGAAGGCGAATCGTTTAGTGCAGATGGTGCCACATTGATTATTCATGGTGTGAGTGCGCATCCAGGTTATGCAAAAGGGAAATTAATAAATGCTACTAAAATTGCAGGTGAAATTTTAGCTGCTTTGCCTAAAGATTCTTGGAGTCCAGAAACTACCGAAGGCAGAGAAGGATACATTCATCCAACATCGATTAATGGGATCCAAGAAAAAACAACCCTTAAATTTATTATTCGTGATTTTGAAACAGCCATGTTGAAAGTACATGAAGATCGTTTGGAAAACATTGCAAAAGAAATAGTGGCTAAATATCCGGGTGCTTCTTATGAATTTTCTGTGTATGAACAATACAGAAATATGATGGATATTTTGAAAGATTTAAATTTTGTAATGGATCATGCGATTGAAGCGATGAATCGTGCAGGTGTAAAACCTGAGCAACATTTAATTCGTGGAGGCACCGATGGTTCTCGATTGTCATTTATGGGCTTACCATGTCCTAATATTTTTACGGGCGAAATGGCCATTCATTCAAAACATGAATACGTGAGTGTTCAAGACATGCAAAAAGCCATAGACACGTGCGTAGAATTAGTAAAAGTTTGGGAAGAGAAGTCTTAAAATGTTGTCAGATGACGGATGTCGGCAATCAGGGATGAAGTAGTAAATAAAATATCGTTCAATTTTATCTCCTTTGTAGAAGGTATATAAACGAGACTTAAAAATATGAATCAAAATATACAAGAAATAATAAAACCATTAGGGATTCAATCGTTGAATAAAATGCAAGAAGATGTGTTGGCATCGTATCCTAATTTTGACGAATTGGTTATTTTATCGAATACAGGAAGCGGAAAAACATTGGCATTTTTATTGCCATTATTACTTCATTTCGACAAAGAAAATACACATACACAAGCAATGATTATTGTGCCAAGCAGAGAATTGGCATTACAAATAGATGAGGTGTTTCGTAAATTCAACTCGGGTTATAAAGTAACCCTTTGTTATGGTGGACACAAACGGGAAATTGAAGAACAAAATTTATTGCAAGAGCCAACATTAATTATTGGTACTGCAGGTCGAATTGCCGATCATATTCGCAGAAAAAACATTAATTTCTTTTCTATAGAAACGTTAATTTTAGATGAATATGACAAGAATTTAGAATTGGGTTTTACCGAAGAAATAAGTTTCATTGTGAACTCTTTAAAGAGTGTACGCAAAAAAATATTGTCCTCAGCAACCATAGCCAAGGAAATACCTAACTTTATCAAAATCAGCAATCCACACATCATCAACCATTTGGTATCTGCTGATGATATTGCATTTCAAAAAGTAGAAGTCAAAACATTGCATACGAAAGAAAAAGATAAGATCAATGATTTAACTTCTTTGTTGTGTTTTATAGGTCATAAACCTACAATTGTTTTTTGTAATCACAGAGATGCGGTAGAACGAGTTGCAAAACTATTATATGAAAAAGGCATTCAAGTTTCCTATTACCATGGAGGTATGGAGCAAAGGGAGCGTGAAAGTGAGTTATTTGCTTTTAAAAATGGCACAAGCAATTTGCTAATCACTACAGATTTAGCTTCTCGTGGATTAGATATCAAAGGAATTCGATACATTATTCACTATCATTTACCTGCCACGGAGGATGTTTATACGCATCGAAACGGACGAACAGCTCGCATGGATGATTTTGGAACGGTAGTTATTTTATTATCTCCAGAAGAAAATTTGCCTACTTATATTACTGAAGAAATTGAAGAAATTAAGTTTGCAGAAAATTTACCGTTGCCAACCAAAACAGAATGGAGCACGCTGCATGTGTCTTTAGGTAAAAAAGACAAAGTCAATAAAATAGACATTGTTGGATTTTTTGGTCAACGAGCCAAATTAAAATCTGATGATATTGGATTGATTGAAGTGAAAGATTTTTATGCTTTTGTAGCCATTCGAAAAAATAAAGTGAGCGATGTATTGAGATTGATTAAAGATGAAAAACTAAAAAATAAAAAAGTAAAGATCGGCAATGCCACTGCAATGGTTAGAAATATTTAATTTCAATTCGAGAAAGAATTCATATATCTGTTGATATTCATTATTTTTTCTATTTTAACTATAGTGTGCTGTTATTTTACCTATCTAAATTATTTGCTTTTTAATATCATAACCAACACCTAGAATACCCTATTTCTAGGTGTTTTTTTACTTATATAATTTTTAACATTTTTTATTTTCAAAATAATTTTGATGGTAAACTTAGATTCATTTACTTTGTATTTCAAAGTACTTTTATATGAATATTTTTAAAATTTGGATTAAGGCACAGCTGTACAATTTTATACTCGCTTTTATGATTTTCATTTCTTATATATTATATGAAGAGATGCTAAAAAAAAATCCTTTTCAATGTATCGATAGTTCGATGCAATTCGATAGTATGATTTTTATAATCTATACAATTATATCCTTTATAGGAGGACTCCCTTTAATTCTATTTTTTAAATTCATTACATTTATAACAGAAAAATCAACTCAGAATAATCAAGCGAAACAGTTGATTGAAATAATTACATATCCTTTGAGCACTTCCTTATATATAATATTGCTGTCTATATTATTTAAGGAATTTGAAAATCTGGATTCCACAGAAAAGATATATATTATTTCTCCTGCAGCCATCAGCACATTCATCAGTGTATTTGTGAATCAATATCAAGATAAAAAAAAGAAAGAAAATGAAATCAATGATCTTACAAGCTAGGTTTTTATTCATTCATCTTGCCAGCAGAATTGATTCCCCAAAAAACTACACCTACTTATAAATCCCAACCAAATTTACGCCTTCATTGTTTTTAGTACCACGATACATCCCTTCTGAATTGTAGGATAGCTCAACATTTCCATGAGCATCCACAGCGATCAATCCTCCTTCACCACCTAATTTTACCAATTTATTTTTTACGACTTCATCGCATGCTTGTTGTAAAGTAAACCCTTTATATTCCATCAAACAAGAAACATCATAAGCAACCACAGCACGTAGAAAAAATTCGCCATGTCCGGTGCAACTAACGGCACAAGTTTTATTATTGGCATAGGTGCCCGAACCAGGAATTGGGGTATCGCCTACTCTACCAAATCGTTTATTGGTCATGCCGCCTGTAGAAGTAGCTGCTGCTAAGTTGCCTTGCAAATCCAATGCAACAGCGCCAACCGTTCCAAACTTTTTTTCCTCATGCGCAAAACCTTTTTGTTGAGATTGAGCATGATCTAATTGAAAGTCATCGGTCTCTTTTATTTCTTGCCATTGGTCATATCTAAATTGATTGTAAAAATATTCGTTGGGTATATTTTCATAGCCTCTACTCAAAGCAAATTCTTTTGCACCTTCGCCACTTAACAATACATGTCCAGAATATTGCATCACATCACGAGCAACCAAAATGGGGTTTTTGATATTTTGAATGCCCGCCACAGCGCCCGCTTCTAACGTATCTCCTTTCATGATAGAGGCATCCATTTCATGAATGCCTTTGTTGGTAAATACAGACCCTTTTCCTGCATTAAACAATTCATTATTTTCTAACGATTTTACGGCCTCACAAACTGCATCTAATGAAGATCCATTTTGTTTCAACACTTCATAACCTGCATCTAACGCATTTTGCAAACCCTGTTTGTAGTTCGCTTCTAATTCGGGTGTTAACATCGATTGTAAAATCGTTCCTGCACCTCCGTGTATGGCAATGGTAAATTTAGACATGTAATTTTGAGATTAGAGATTTGAGAAATAGTAAGTTGAATGTTATTATAAAAATTAAATGGTTGATAGCGATTACCTAATGGTCTCCGATCTCATGACTATTCTCTAATATTGTATTCACAATTTCCTCAATCGAATTTTCATCAACATCCTTTTTTTCAAATTTTTCATTGGTTATTTTTTCAAACAATTCAATGTAACGAGCCGAAACCATTTCAACAAATTCTGGGGTCATTTCAGGCACTTGTTGTCCTTCTTTGCCCATAAAATTATTTTCTATCAACCATTCTCTCACAAATTCTTTTGAAAGTTGTTTTTGTGGTTCGCCTTTTGCTTGTCGATCTTCGTAACCTTCTGCATAAAAATAACGGGAACTATCAGGAGTATGAATTTCATCTATTAAATAAATGGTATCGCCAATTTTCCCAAATTCATATTTTGTATCTACTAAAATCAATCCTCTTTCTGCTGCGATCTCTTTCCCGCGTTGAAATAATTGCTGCGTAATTTTTTCCAATTGCTCATAATCTTCTTTCGAAACAACACCTCTTGAAATAATTTCCTCTTTCGATATATCTTCATCGTGGCCTTCCATTGCTTTGGTAGACGGCGTAATAATCGGTGTTGGGAAAAAGTCATTCTCTTTCATCCCTTCTGGCAAAGCCACACCACACAATTCCCTCAAACCCGATTTATAGGTTCTCCAAGCATGCCCTGTTAAATTGCCCCGAATCACCATTTCTACAGCAAACGGTTTGCACAACAAGCCTATTGAAATATTTGGCAAAGGCGACTCAATCAACCAATTGGGCACAATATCTTGGGTTGCATGCAACATTTTAACTGCAATTTGGTTCAGCACCTGTCCTTTGTAAGGAATGGGTTTAGGCAAAATCACATCAAAAGCCGAAATTCGATTGCTAGCAACCATCACCACTTGTTTATCTGCAATGGTATAAACATCTCTTACTTTTCCTTGATAAAAATTTGTTTGATTCTTGAATGTCATGCTGCAAATATAATGAGAGATGTCGGATGGTAGATGACGGATGGCAGACTTTTATTTTTTTGAGGTCGAAGTCTTTTTCATTGTGCATCTTTTGTGGCAAAGCTTGCCCTGACATTTATAGTCAGGGACACCATTCAAGCAATGAATAGGGTGCATCATTTTATTACTATCGATTGGTCTCTCCAAACGAAATGTGAGATACTAACCTGTAGAAAAAATAGGGGAACTAATTTAAACGATCCCAAGCAGGCTATTTTATTCCAATAAACATCCAATAAAAAAAGGCTGTCTCTTTAATTGAAACAGCCTTTCATTCTATCTTTAAGAATTCATCTTTATTCTTTAATAAATTTCATTTTGTATGAATTTGTTCCATTATTTAGTTGAATAAAGTATAGCCCAGGTGCCAAGTCTTTAACATTTAATGTAGATTTTTTGTTGCGAATGGTCATTGTTTTTACCACTTGACTATTTAATGAATAAACCGACATTTTTGTTTCAATATTATTAAAATTAGGCAGTTCGATTGTCAACACATCATTTGCAGGATTTGGATAAATGAAGATTGATTCGTTGGCATTAATTTCATTTATTCCATTGGGTTGATACAATGTATTGATGGTTTCGTTGGTAATGATTGGAGGATTAAAATCAAAATAAAT
>CANHJA010000062.1 GCA_947460795.1 Bacteroidota bacterium
TGCCTTTAGGTAGTACAAAAACAATGATGCCTTCTGCCATGGTCAATATTCTAGGTGCAGAAGGGCACACAGGGAATGTTTATTATGACGGCATCACAGAATGCTTGCACGAAGAAGGAGTTTTTATTCATATTTATGGAAAAAAAATCACAAAACCATTTCGTAAAATGGGTCATGCAACAATAGTAAATCAAAATTTAAACGAAGCAAAAAATAAAGCCTTATGGGTAAGACAAATACTGCAAGCAAAAAGCCTTTAGTAGCAATTATTATGGGAAGTGATAGCGATTGGAATGTGATGAAAGACGCTGCCCAATTTTTAGAACAACATGGAATTGAATATGAGTGCACAATTGTTTCAGCACACAGAACACCTAAAAGAATGTTTGATTTTGCAAGCAAAGCACATACTCGTGACATTAAAGTGATAATCGCTGGTGCCGGTGGAGCAGCTCATTTACCAGGAATGGTGGCGAGTTTAACACCCTTGCCTGTTATTGGAGTGCCTGTAAAATCAAGCAACTCTATTGATGGCTGGGATTCGATATTGTCAATTTTGCAAATGCCCAATGGTGTACCTGTGGCTACTGTTGCTTTAAATGCATCTAAAAATGCAGGTATTTTGGCTTTACAAATTTTAGGTGCATTTGATAAAAAAAATCAACAAAAAATGATTGATTACAAAAAAAGCTTGGAGACAGAAGTGATGAAAAAAGTAAAAAACTTCCCTCCCAAATTGTAATTACGGCTTCTATAAAAGCCCATCGAATAAGTTCCTGTTAATCGTAGAGAAAATTTATTTCTTGTAAAAAATTAAGACAATGAGTGTATTTTTTTGATTGAAAAATTTCTCTTTTTCTAAACAGTAATAATTGACAATTTACAACTAAATATAATATCTTGCACTCTTAAAAGTAATAACAAATGAAGGTAGTCATTTTTGCTGGTGGATTGGGAACGCGTATTTCGGAAGAAAGTCATTTGAAGCCCAAGCCTATGATTGAAATAGGTGGAAAACCTATTTTGTGGCATATTATGAATATTTATGCGTCACATGGTTACAATGAATTTATAATTTGTTGTGGTTATAAAGGCTGGATAATCAAAGAATATTTTAAAAATTATTTTGTTCACAATGCTGATATGACCATCGATTTGAAAGATAATAAAATGGAAATTCACAATGCAAATGCTGAACCATTTAAAATTACAATGATTGACACTGGGGTAAATACAATGACCGCCGGAAGACTAAAAAGAGTATTGCCTTATACAAATAATGAACCGTTTATGTTGACTTATGGAGATGGTGTTTCAGATGTGAATATCAAAGAATTAGTAGCGTTTCACAAAGCCCACGGTAAAGTTTGTACAATGACTACTGTGCAGCCAACAAGTCGTTTTGGAGTCGTGAAAATGGATGAGAATGGCACTGTATTGCAATTTGAAGAAAAACCGGAAGATAGTGGAACATGGATAAATGGTGGTTTTTTTGTCATTCAACCAGAAATTAAAAACTATTTGTCTGATGAGCAATTGGATGAAGTTATGTGGGAACGACAACCTATGTTAGATTTAGCCAGTGATACACAAATTGTAGGCTACAGACATCGTGGATTTTGGAAAGCCATGGACACGATGAGAGATAAAGAAGAATTGGAAAAATTATGGGAAACAAATCCAATTTGGAAATCATGGTAAGCTTGCCACATTTTAGGAATTATTTTGAAGGGAAAAAAGTATTTCTGACAGGGCATACTGGCTTCAAAGGCTCGTGGCTATTGCAAATATTAGCTATGTGCAATGCAGAAATAAAAGGCTTTTCACTTGCTCCTCAGAAAGAAATAGATTTATATAATCAAATTGATGGTGATCGTTTATGTGATTCAATCATTCATGATTTACGAGATGCTGAATTCTTAAAAAAAGAAATAGTAAATTTTCAACCGGATTATATTTTTCATCTCGCTGCACAGCCTTTAGTTATTGAAGGATATCAAAATCCATTATATACATTTGAAGTAAATACACAAGGTACAGCCAACGTATTAGATGCTATCAGAGAATTACAAAAACCATGTGTGGCTGTGATGATTACAACAGACAAAGTGTATGAAAATCATGACGACAATTCATTGTTTCATGAAGAAGATAAATTAGGCGGTTACGATCCTTATTCGGCAAGTAAAGCAGCTTGTGAAATAGTGATTTCTTCTTACAGAAATTCATTTTTTAATCCTAAAAATTACGACGATCATCAAAAAGTAATTGTGAGCATGAGAGCAGGAAATGTGATTGGTGGGGGCGATTATGCTGACAATAGAATTATCCCAGATATCATAAAATCAATTCAACAAAATGAATTGCTAACATTGCGAAATCCTTTAGCTACTCGCCCATGGCAACATGTTTTGGAGCCTTTAGGGGCCTATCTTTTAGTAGCGACCAAAGCTTTTGATCATCCGTTGGATTTTGCAACAAGCTATAACATTGGTCCAGAAAAAGAAGATGTATTGTCTGTTGAAAATTTAACGCAAATTGCTATTGAAACGATGCAAAAAGGGCAATATGAAATTGCCAAAGAAGCACCTAAATTACATGAAGCGGCTACATTGATGTTAGACATTTCTAAAATAAAAAAAGAGATGAATTGGTTGCCTAAATGGAATGCCAAACAAGCAATTCAGAATACGGTTTTGTGGTATGTAAATGAGGAAAACGCGACTTCAAAATGTACAGCAGAAATAAAAAACTATTTTAATATTTAATAAAACAGAACCCTCCTTTGGAGGACAGGGAGGCTATGGAAATCATAAATACCAACATACCAGAAGTTAAATTAATAAAACAATTTCGTGCTGAGGATTCAAGAGGGTCTTTTGTGAAAACGTTTCATGAATCTTCCTTTAAAAATGCGGGCATTGAATTTGAAATGAAGGAAAGTTTTTATTCTGTTTCACATAAAAATGTAATTAGAGGTATGCACTTTCAGCATCCTCCACATGACCATGCAAAAATTGTTTTTTGTACTGAAGGAACAATAATTGATGTGGCCTTAGATATTCGAAAAAATTCACCAACATATGGTCAATATGTTTGTGCAGAGTTATCTTTTGAAAACAATACAGCCATTTATATTCCATCAGGATTTGCGCATGGTTTCAAAACCTTGACAGATAGAGCCACTACGTTTTATTTTGTTTCATCTGAAAATAATAGAGATGCTGATGATGGCATTTTACATACTGGCTTTGGTTTAAATTGGGAAATTGAAAATCCAATTGTATCTGCAAGAGACATGGAATTTAAAAGTTTTGATGAGTTTAAAAGCCCATTTTAAAAATAGAGTTGCCAATAATAAATGTCATTTGTAACCATTTTTTAAAAGATAATTTAACGAAATTCTCCCAACAACTCTGAACTTCTATATGGTCCTTGGTATATATTTGCTACATGAAAATATTTATTTCAGGTGCTTCAGGATTGGTTGGAAGCAATTGCCTAAAACATTTTACAGAACAAGGAGAAAATGCAATAGGTTCTTATTTTTCTTATCCAACTAAAAATACAGTTTTCTTTGATACATTAAACCAAAACAATCCCGATAATTTTGATGTAAAAAGTTTTTCACCGGATGTAATAGTACATTGTGGCGCATTAACCCATGTTGATTATTGTGAAGAGCATATTGAAGAAAGTTATCAGAAAACAGTTTTATCTACTCAAAATTTATTGACAATTGCCAATGAAATAAATGCTAAAGTTGTATTCATTTCAACTGATTATGTGTTTGATGGAACGCACGGGCCTTATCGAGAAAATGATGCCGTTAATCCATTAGGGATTTACGCAAAACATAAATTAGAAGCTGAACAAATGGTGTTGAGGAATAGTCCAAATCATTTAGTGCTTCGCGTAACGAATGTTTATGGGAACGAAGAGCGGAATAAAAATTTTGTTTCAAGAATTGTGGAGCAATGTAAAAAAGGGGAGAAGTTGACCTTGAAACTACCCTCTGATCAATATGCAACGCCAGTGAATGCATGGGATATTGCGAGAGCAATGCATCTGTTATTGAATGATAATCATTCTGGAGTTTATCACATGGCATCAACCGATTTTTTAAATCGTGTGGAGTTGGCATTGACTGTTTTAAAATATTTCCCCAATGCAGCATATGAATTAATTTCAATAACAACAGAAGAGATGAAACAACCTGCTAAACGACCTTTAATGGGTGGATTGATTAAAAAGAAATTTGCTGATTTGTATCCTGAATTTTTGTTTTCGAATGTAGACGATTTCGTGAAAAGTTGTTTGTTATGATTTTATATTAGGTATTAATTTAGTAACTTTTAAATTGTCACTGCAATTTTCTAGTAAGTTTGAAATGGTTGTTTTTAAAACAGGATGAATAAATTCACTGGCTATTTCATTCAGCGGTACTAATACAAATTTTCTGTTGTGTAAATGTGGGTGAGGTATATTTAAATCCTTCTCATCAATGATGTCGGCATTGAAAAATAAAATATCAATATCTATTAATCTCGATTCCCATTTTTTGTCTCTTGTTCTGCCTAAGCCTTTTTCTATTTCAAGGGCTTTTTCTAAAACCTCTTTTGCGCAAAATGTACTTTCAATAAATAGGACTTGATTCAAATAATTAGGATTGTTTGTTTCCCCCCAAGATTCACTTTCATAAATGGAAGAATATTTTAATATTGGACCTATTATTTTTTCAATTTTTCGAGTACAATCTTCTATTAAAGCCAATCTATCACCCAAATTACCACCTATAATAAGATAAATACCATTCATACAACTAACATTCAAATTAAAAAATCTTTTAAATACTTTTGCGTACAAATATGATATTTTATTATGAAACAATTTTTTAAATTTTTCTTCGCATCCTTGGCAGCACTTTTCATTTTTGTGTTGCTTATTTTTGTTGTTTTTGGAGGAATCATCGCTGGTAGTGCTAGCAAAGAACAAACTATAGTAGACAATAATTCTGTACTTTGTATTGATCTGAACGAAAATATTACCGAGCAAACGCAAGAAAATCAATTAGGGATTCTGTCTGGGCAACCAACTTCCATTGTTGGATTAAATGATGTTTTAGCATCAATAAAGGCAGCAAAGTCTGATGAAAACATCAAAGGAATTTATATTAAATTAGGCATGAGTCCAATTGGATGGGCAACATTGCAAGAAATTAAAGATGCTATTGAAGATTTTAAAAAAAGCAAAAAATTTGTTTATTCTTACGGAGAAATAGCTGATCAAAAATCAGTTTATATGTCAACCGTTTCAGATAGCTCATTTGTAAATCCTTCTGGAGGAATTGAGTTTAAAGGCTTAGCCATTTCAGGTATGTTTTATAAAGGAACATTGGAGAAATTAGATGTAAAAACAGAAGCATTTCATTGCGGACAATTTAAGGGCGCACATGAACCTTATTCAAGAGAAAATTTCAGTGATGCCAATCGTTTTCAATTGACTGCATTGTTAAATGATTTTTATGCAGAGTTATTAATGGCGATCTCAAAAAAATCTGGTATAGATACCGCTACATTAGCAAAAATGGCAAATGAAGGAACTGTCAAATTTCCTAAAGATGCGGTTGCTTACAAATTAATTAATGGCACACGATATTCTGATGAAGTGGAATTGTCAATCAAAAATAAATTGGCGATAAATGAAAAAGATAAAATTTCATTTGTTACAGCAGACGATTATGCAGAAACAATTGTGGAGAAAACAGCGACAGATAAGATCGCTATTTTATATGCCGAAGGAGCTATTTATGACGGGGAAGGAGATGAAGAAATTTATTCAAAAACATTCATAAAAAGTATTCGTAAAATTAAAAACGACGATAAAATAAAAGCCGTTGTTTTGCGTATTAATTCACCTGGAGGGAGTGCATTGGCGAGTGAGGTGATGTATCATGAATTGGAACAACTTAACAAAGTAAAACCTATTGTTGTGAGCATGGGCAACTATGCTGCTAGTGGAGGATATTATTTGTCTTGTGCTGGTGACAGTATTTTTGCTGATCAAAATACGTTAACGGGTTCAATTGGTGTAGTTGGAGTTATGTTTAACATGGGAGAATTTTATAAAAACAAATTAGGTATTACAACTGATGCTGTTAAAACTGCAGAACATGCGGATTTCCCTAATTTAACTCGTCCAATGTCAGAGTTTGAACACAATTGGATTCAAGGATTTTTAGACACCACCTACATGTTATTCAAATCTCGTGTAGCTAATGCAAGAAATTTAACTTTACAACAAGTGGAGGAATTAGCTCAAGGACATGTATACAGTGGGAAAGCGGCATTAAATTTAAAATTAATTGATGGATTGGGGAATGTTGATCGAGCATTGAAAAGCGCATCAGCAATGGCTAAAGTGGCTGATTATAAAATTGTAGAATATCCAAAACCAATTGATAAATTACAGGAAATTGTAAACCAATTATCGGGGAATAAACGTGAAGAAGCCATCATGAAAAAAGTGTTGGGCGAAGAATATGTTGTTTTCAAAGAAATACAAAAAGTAAAAAGCCAACAAAATCAGGTGCAAATGGCATTGCCTTGGTTGTTCGATATTCGATAAAAAAAACAATAAATTTAATACATTAAATCCGTCAGCAATTGTTGACGGATTTTTTATTTATAGGTTTCAATAAAGAATGATACGTTCATATATTCCTTGTTGATAAATGCATCTCGGCAATTTAAATCTACTAAATTGGTTTATCCCCTTAATCTAAAAAAAATGACAATTCTATGATATTTATTATGTTCTAATTTGCTTTTTTTATCATTTAAAATCTGAAATTTGCAACAACGTTTTATGAAACACACTTTCTATTTACTTTTTGGAATATTTTTATTTTTTACATCTTGTGAAAAAAAAGAGATGCCAATTACCTTGCCTGCTAAAGGAGACGGCTCAATGCTGCAAGTGGATATGGGAGAAAATTATGAATATCAATTTTATATTAATTTAGATTTAGGAAAAGTAGTACATGCTACTAAAAACAATTTATATCATTTAGCTTTTCAATCTGGAGGCAACCAAAAAGCGGTTCTTACAAACAGTGGTCTAGGAATGGCCGTTTACAATACCGGCAAATCAGATTTTGCGACCGTTGGTTTCAATGATACTTTGATCGCTTACAAAAATTGGAAGTACGATGCACCAAGCAATGATATTGATTCTTCTGCTATAGGGGATTGGAGCACTGAAAACAATATTTACTTAATAAAACTAGGTAAAACAAATGCTCGGGTAAGAAAGTTTCAAATTAAATATGTCGATGCATTTCAATACATCATTCATGTGGGAGATTTAAATTCTTCGATTGGTACTGATATAACAATTTTAAAAAATAAAGACCAAGTATATACTTATTTTTCATTTGATTTTTTAACTACTGTAAATGATGTAGAACCAGCGCCAAATGTGAAATGGGATTTTGTGTTTACACTATACAACAATACGTTTTATGATCAAAATCCAGCCTTGCCTTACGTTGTAAATGGGGTATTGCTGCACCCCGCCACTAAGGGAGCTGTTGATTCAAATTCTATATACAATGCAATCAATAAAGATTTTGCATCTACTCGTTCGTTAGTTTCTAAAAAGGATGTCATCGGTTATTCTTGGAAAAATTATGATCGAGATCAAAATTTATACACTGTGAATAGCAGGTATAATTTTATTATTCAAAACGGAAATGGTCGTTTTTACAAACTTCGTTTTATCGATTTTTATAGCTCAACTGGTATAAAAGGCAGTCCTAAGTTTGAGTATAAAGTGCTCGAATAGAAATAACAATTCTTTAAAGAACATTCTTGGTAAATTTGCACTACATGCAACGAATTTATTTTGACAATGCAGCTACAACAGCTGTTGATGAGGATGTTTTAAAAGCAATGTTGCCTTATTTTACAGAAAAGTTTGGCAATGCTTCTTCCATTTATTCCTATGGGAGAGAAACTAAAATGGCAATTGAAAAAGCCAGAAAATCTGTAGCAAAAATATTAAATACAACTCCAGGAGAGGTATTTTTTACAAGCTGTGGAACCGAAAGTAGCAATACGGCTATTCAATGCGCTGTTCGTGATTTAGGTTGTAAACACATCATAACTTCTCCAATTGAGCATCATGCTACATTGCATACTGTAGAGTTTTTAAAGTCAATAGGAGCCTGTAAAGTAAGCTATGTAAAATTGACAGAAAATGGGCATGTCAATTTACAAGATTTAGAAGATTTACTGAGTGAAAGCAATGAATCTTGTTTGGTTACATTAATGCATGCTAATAATGAAATCGGTAATTTATTAGACATTGAAAAAGTGGCTTTTTTATGCAAAAAATACAGTGCAATTTTTCATACAGATACTGTGCAAACGATTGGTCATTTTAATTTTGATTTGCAAAAATTTCCTATTCATTTTTTAAGTGCATCAGCACATAAATTTCATGGTCCAAAAGGTTCTGGGATGTTGTATGTCAACAAAGAAATATCTATAAAACCTTTTATCAATGGAGGAGCGCAAGAAAGAATGATGCGAGCTGGTACAGAAAATGTTGCCAATATTGTTGGTTTCGCATCTGCGTTGGAAAACGCAACCGCCAATTATGAAAAAGACAGCCAGTATATTTTAGGCTTGAAAAATCATTTAAAAACAGCCTTGTTATCGAGTATAAATGGGTTAGAAATTAATGGAGACGATGGAGAACAAAGTTTATACACGGTTTTAAATGTATCATTCCCTAAAAATGAAAAGACAGAAGTATTGAGCATGAACTTAGATATTGCTAATATATGTGTTTCAGGAGGCAGTGCATGCAGCAGCGGTGCAGAAGGTGGAAGCCATGTTATTAAAGCAATTTATCCTATGAAAAATACAGTGCCAATTCGATTTTCATTTAGCAAATACAATACAAAAGAAGAGGTGGATATTGTGGTTGAAAAGATTAAAAACTTACTTTCTTAAAAAAAGAAAAAAAATAGTTCAAATACTATTTGTTAGTTTTCAAAATCGTTCTATATTTGCACTCCGAATTGCCTGATGGTGTAATGGTAGCACAGCAGTTTTTGGTACTGTTAGTCTTGGTTCGAATCCAGGTCGGGTAACTTGAAAAATAAGATCGTCTTTTAGACGGTCTTTTTTTTGAACTATATAAAAAAAATCCTGCATAATTTATGCAGGATTTTTTGTTTTTATCTCTTGAAATTATTTGTGTAAATTCATAAATTCAGTTACACTCTCTAACATGTGATTAATTTGAATTTCATTTAATCCATGGTGACAAGCCATCAACATTCCACCTCTCATTACTTTATCAGATTCTGGATATCCATTGGCACTTGCTTTGTGAGCACAGTTTTTAAATCCTGGCTGACGAAGTATATTCCCTGTGAAAACTGTGCGAGTTTGAATATTTCTTTTCTCTAAGAAAATTTGCAAATCCCTGCGAATAAATGGAGCTGTTTCTCTAACTGTTACCGCAAATGCTAACCAAGGGGTTCTTGATTTTGGCAACTGATTTGGTAAAATAAAATACTCTTCATATTGCTCAAAAAATTTACGAATACGAGTATAATGAGCAGTTCTTAAATCAATGTTAGTGCCTAATTTTCCTAATTGAACTAAACCAAAAGCAGCGCCCATTTCAGAAGGCTCAATGTTGTAGCCTGGTTCTTCAAATACAAATTTAGCATCATAAGGAATGCCATCAACTTCAACATTAAAGCGGTTTTCGATCAATTCGCTTTCCACAAATAAAGAAGAAGAACGACCCCAACTTCTCAATAATTTTCCTCTGTTTAAATGAGCATCTTCATTTACACAAAGCATTCCACCATTTCCTCCGCAATTGATAATGTGAGAACCATAAAAACTGGTAGTGCTCATATCTGTGTAACGACCACTGCTAACTCCATCTATTTCTGCACCTAAAGTATCTGCGCTGTCTTCCAATACAAATAAATTGTGTTTGTCAGCAATTTCACGAAGCATTTTCCAATCAGGTAAATTGCCTATTAAATTAGGAATTACCATAGCTTTTGTGTTGGCAGTAATCATTTCTTCCACTTTCGAAGCGTCTACATTATAGGTTCCTTCTTCCACATCAACAAATGAAGGAATCCAGCCTTTTTTTACCAAAGGAGCTACGGTAGTTGAAAATGTTAGGGCAGGAGTAATAATTTCTGCACCTGGCTCGTAATTCAATAAATCAGCTGCTAAATACAACGCACTTGAACCAGAATTTACACCAATACCATATTTTTTATCGTAAAGAGAGGATACTTTTTCTTCTAGCTCTCTTACGTTTTTACTCATTTGTGTGGTTGTTTTCAACACATTTACGACTGCATCTATTTCTTCTTGACCATGAACGGTGGTTCCATAAGGAACATAAGGGTATTGACTCATTGAATTATTTTAATGGTTGCAAATTTATTCAATGATTTCGATAAAGCTCTTTTTATTTGCTTAAAGTTTTTATAAAACATAGAGGAAGCCTATCTTATCAAATTAATTGCGTTCAAGTTCTTTTTTCTATTTAAATTGATTTTTGGCGGTGGTTTCGAATAACCCCCAAGATTTAGAAAACTAAATAAAATATTTTTCTTCTCAAAAGCACCATTCACAAAAGGATTTAAGCGTTTATTTTATATAATAAAAAATACTAATACATTTTATTGGTATATTTTTTGATATTATGGAAATATTTCTCTAATTTCGCAGTCCCAATTGGCAACGCACGTGCAAATTATCTTATTATAACTTCTTATTGTTATCGTAACTAAAGGGTTTTACCTTTTGGGAATTGTTGTTTTATAAAACGAGTAAATTAAAAATATGGCTGCAGTAAAAAATGCAAAAAGTACAGAACGTATCAGTTTTGGAAAGATTAAACAATCTTCTGAACA
>CANHJA010000063.1 GCA_947460795.1 Bacteroidota bacterium
AATTTTATTACTCGGATTTTTTATGTCAACTACGCATGCATCTAATGTGAAATTTGGTGTTCCATAGGTGACTAATTGATTGCTTACCCAATAATTTGACGATCCTGTTGCAGTTAATAATCCGTAATCAATATTAGCAACCGATCCAGGTGTTATGTATGAAGTAATATAGGTTTCTTTTGTGTCTGTAGACATACCCGGGCACCATCCAGCACGATCATAAATCCAGGTTCCACCTTGTGGGTAAACCGGGTTTGTACCGCATTCTTTCCAAACATCCCAAGCAACTTCTTTTGCTCCTCCATTGATATTTATATAATGATTTTGAGGAATAAATTCACCTTCTTGTCCATGTCCAGTAATTGCTGTTTTTATTTTAAATGCGTTAGCACTTGCATCCATCATCACATCTCTAGATTCAAATTTATCATCATTTAATATCGATGTATAGCCTACGCTCTCTACTTTCCATAAGTTGTTGATGTCTTTTATGGTTGCAGGAGGGGTTCCTACGATAAATAAAAATTTGATATCCATATCTTCTTGCCATTGTCCTCCAGCATCCATTGTCATTCGTTTCATTCCTTTTAAAATAGGCGCATAATCTGTAACATCAAATGTGTACGTTTTCCCATTTATTCCTAAATCCAATCCATTGCCATAAGGGGTTACAAAAGACATAATTTGAAATCGAGATGGAGATTTAATCATGTAATTTAAACTGGTAATATTTATTGTATTTTGAGCAGGTACCAAAACAGAGTCTAATAATAACCCTGAATCACCATCATAAACATACGTATATCCTGCTTTAAAATATTCATTGGTAGAAGCAATTGAATAATTGTTGTTGGTAACAGCATACGTAGAAACTGTATTTTTATTATTTAATACCGAGTCTAAAATAGTTGTCGAAGTGACAGTTTGTGTGTATGTCCCTTGTACAAAGGTTACTTGAGGTCTGTTGTTTGTTTCTTCAAAGTTTTTAAAAATATCTTTCCCTTTCAACAATGACCATAATTGATTCCCAATGATTGTTCCATTAGAAGGTGCTGTTGAGTTGTCGTTACAAACATTTCCTACACCTTCATTAAATGGATAGTATGCTTGCAAACTTGCATATTGAGGATGTGCATTCGTAATTGTTTTATTCATCCAATCTTGAATTTCAGTAGCTGTTAATTCGGTATTCCAAATACTCAATTCATCAATTTTTCCATAGTATAAATAATTGGCTCCACCATTCATTCCTAATACCATATTGGTCACTTCAATTGGAATTGTTTTTCCAGTTCCTGTATGCCATAAACTTCCATTTTTATAAATGTTCATAACACCAGTAGTTGTATTTTTAGTGAATGTCCAATGATTCCAATTGCCAGCAATTTCAGCACTTGTAGCTAATAAATTAATTCTGTCGTATCCGGCAGTTGCATTTCCACAATCCCAATAAAAAGTAGAATTTGACCATGGAAAATGAATATTAACTTGTCTAGTGCCTGCATTGTTTGTGGCTTCTAAAATAGATGTATTCGTTGGTAAATAATTGCTATTTCCATTTGCCCAAAAACTAATACTTAGTTGATTAGAAATGGTATTGAATTTAGCATTGCCCATGTTTATTTTATTGGAACCATTGAACTCAAAGTGATAATCATTTGAGTTCGTTATCAATCCTAAATTCGTTGCATTTACATCGCTCGATAAAACAATGTCTGTACCAGCGTTCGGGTTTGAGAAACTCATTTCAATTAAAATATTATCCGTTCCATTCCAATTAAAATTATTGTAAAAATTCAATTGATTTAATCCCAATGTAAAATTAGTGTTGAAAAAATAAACTTCATTGAAGCCAGTTGTTTCAGGGAAACGCGCATCTAAAGCTGATTGAGTCGTATGTTTCATTTTTATTTTAAAAAATTGAGCACCACTTCCTGCATTGAGCACATTTAATTTAATGCTCGAAATATTTCCTGCTACCAATCCAGCTGCTGCTAATTCTGCTGCAGTGTAAACAAAATATGATTTCCCATTTTGTAACTGCGTATGCAACGCTAAATTTGTATTTGAAGTACCTGCGCCAATTAATGCGGAAGTTTCAGAAAGCGTTGATGTATTGATCACTTGTTGTTGATTGTATTTATAATACGTGTAAGTAGGAATGGTTGTATAGTTGTATGTAGAACCAGAAAAACCAGTAATCACATGAGAAGGGCCTTTTGTTTTTGCAGAGTCTACTTTTGAAGAATCTGTAATGTAAGTATTGCAACTGTAATCCCATTCTCCACAACCATTTTTGCCTGTAGGCGGCACTAAATTTCCTACTACACCATTTTTACAACGCATGTTGTAAAGCATGTAAATTTTTTCATAACTAACTCCAGATAAATTAGGAAAGTTAATCATTGTATCTCTTATTCCTGTGCCATAAGTTTGTGTGTAATTAAAGGTGTTTACTACAATTGTGTCACCAGGAACTTGTGCTTTTATAATAGAGCTTAGACAGCAAAAAGCGATTAAAAAGAATAGATGTTTTTTCAAAATAAATAATTTTAACAAATTTAATCAAATCAGGTCAACAAATCGTGCTTTTTTAAAATGATATTTTCCTTTTTTTAAAAGAAGATGTTCGATTGTTTTTTATTGATGCAATGAAAAAAAATAAAAAAAACGGTCGCAAATTACGACCGTTTGTAATGGATAATAAATGTTTTTTATGCCGGCAGAGCAATTTCTCTAGCATCAGCATAATGGCCAATACCATAATTGCGAACCATTGCTTCCTCAGGATGTGTAATGTGCCATTCAAATTCATCACGGAAGTGACGAATGGCAGCAGCTACAGGCCATGCTGCAGCATCACCCAACGGACAAATTGTATTACCTTCAATTCTACGTTGAATATCCCACAATAAATCAATGTCTGCTATTGTACCTTTTCCAGCTTCAATTTTCTTTAATATTTTATACATCCAACCTGTTCCTTCACGACAAGGAGAGCATTGACCACAACTTTCATGGTTGTAAAAACGAGCCAATGACATGGTATGACGAACAATACACTGATCTTCATCTAATACAATAAACCCTCCAGAACCCATCATGGTACCCGTGGCAAAACCACCATCTGATAAAGATTCATAGTTCATGTAACGAGTTTCACCAGTAGCTGTTTTAAATAATAAATTAGCTGGAACGATAGGAACTGATGAACCTCCAGGAATGCAAGCTTTTAATTTTTTCCCATTAGGTATTCCGCCGCAATATTCTTCGCTGTATATAAATTCTTCTACGCTTATCGTCATGTCAATTTCATAAACACCCGGTTTATTAATATTTCCACATGCCGAAATTAATTTAGTTCCTGTACTTCTTCCAATCCCAATTTTTGCATACTCGTCACCCGTCATATTGATAATTGGAACTACAGCAGCAATGGTTTCCACATTATTCACCACGGTTGGTCTTTCCCATAAACCTTTAATCGCTGGGAATGGTGGTTTAATTCTTGGATTTCCACGTTTACCTTCTAATGACTCAATCAAGGCTGTCTCTTCACCACAAATGTAGGCACCGGCTCCGCGTTGCACATATATTTCTAAATCATAGCCTTTACCTAAAATATTTTTACCTAAAAAGCCATTCTTCTTAGCTTCTTCTATAGCTTCTTCTAAAATATCTACTATCCAAGCATATTCTCCTCTAATGTAAATATAAGAAGCGTTTGAACCCAATGCATATGACGATACAATCATCCCTTCAATTAAAATATGAGGATGATGTTCCATTAAATATCGATCTTTGAATGTGCCTGGTTCAGATTCATCTGCGTTTACAACTAAATGACGTGGAACGCCTTCTGGCTTTGCCAAAAAACTCCATTTCATACCTGTAGGGAAACCAGCGCCACCTCGTCCACGAAGTCCGCTTTTCTTCACCTCTTCAGTAATTTCATCAGGAGACATCTCGAGGGCTTTTTCTACTGATTTGTAACCTCCATGTTGTCTGTAGGTTTCAAAATATCTAATTCCTGCTACTTTATCGTTTGCTAAAAGGAGTTTAATGCTTGACATAAGGCACAAAGTTATAGTTAAATTTCAATTTTTAATTCCAAAATATGAAAGTTATTTTCAAGAATTTTCAATAATTTATAAAGAAGAGTGATTACGGTATGAATATGCAATTATTTAGAATTCATTCTTAACGAAGTCTATCCGTATCTCTAATCAATTTTTCATCGCTTTGAATTCCATTATAAGCCATTGCAATCAATATAATGGTTATGACAGGAATAAAAATACCAACGATTAAATTAGATCCGTAAAGTCCTATCACCATTTTGTTTCCATCTTGAGTCAGGTAGGTGTTGTAAATTTCAAAACCAATCATGCAAATCGACAATAAGATAGGAATAAACGTAAATTTCATTTGTTGTTTTCTGTTTTTGTAAAGAAAAATAGAAAAGAAACAGCTAGCAGCCGTTAAGATTGTCAACAGCATTAAAAATAGATTGCTTTTTGCTGTTAGCATCGTTTCTAATGGAGTGGGAGAGTCTACTTTATTAATGCCGTAAGGTAAAATAAATGCCAATGTGCAGATGACTGTTGCTATTAAAAGCCAAATGGATTGTTTTCGTTGAATCATTTCTTTATGAGTAAGTTATTTTAATTAATTGAATCCTGAAAATTGAGGATTTTCTTCTTCTTCTTCCCGATGATTGTTCCATTCAATGATGAAGTTATTACGGCCTTCGCCAACTAAAAGGGTTAAATATTTTTGTTGAGACAATTCTAATAATGCCAAGAAATTAAACAATGCATGCACTCTCGTTTCACATTCTTGAAAAACTCTTTCAAAGGCAACTTTCGTATCACGTTTTACCCAACTCATTAAATAATCTCGCTGTCCTTCCATGGTGTAATTGTATTTTACGACAACATGTTGTGGTTTTTCATTTCGTTGGTTCATTTTTTTAATTACTTTCTCATATTGTTGAAACAACTTGAAAACAGTAATTGATTGAACATCGGTTCCTTCGCTCATCGTTTCGCCAATTTCAGCAAGCTCTTTTACAGCATAAGCACGTTTCTTTTGCAATACCCGATTGGCTTCCATAAGAGCCATTTCTTCAGAAGCTTCCTTAAAGCGTTTATATTCTAATATTTTGTCTATCAACTCTTTACGAGGATCAATTTCATTGCCTTGCTCATCTATTTCTTTACGAGGAATCAACATTTTAGCTTTAATCCTCATTAAAGTAGATGCAAACAAGATGAATTCACTTGCCAATTCTATATTGAGTTCCTCTAACGTTTTAATGTGTGCTAAAAACTCTGAAGTAATTTGAAAAATTGGAATATTATAGATATCTAATTCATCTCGTTCAATAAAAAACAATAACAAATCGAAAGGTCCTTCAAATTGCTCAAGTTTAATATTGTAGATGGGTGTTGCTGTTGTTGCCATTGTTGTTATCCGTTGTAGAGGTTCAAAGATAACTATTCAAACGATAAATCACTAATTTTGAATTACGAATTTTGAATTACGAATTACATATATGAAACTCTCGAATCTCACATCTAAAATCTCATATCTCAAATCTCTTTATAACTTCATAAAAATCGATCGCACTCTTGTCCCAACTAAATTTTTCACCTTGCGAATTACAGTTGTCTTTTAGTTGAGAACGGTATTGTTCGTCCTTGTAAAGCGTGCGCATTGCATTGCCAATTTCTTCAATATCTGAAGGATTTACAAGAATTGCGGTGTTGCCAGCCACTTCAGGCATTGAGGATGTATTAGAACAAATGCTGGGCACATGGCATTTTATTGCTTCTAAAATTGGAATTCCAAAGCCTTCAAAAATGGATACGAAGGTAAGCGCATAGGCTGCACCAATTACTTTACTCAATTCTTCAACTTGCATATAGTCATAATGCAAAACATCTTCTTTAAATGGATGATTTTGAAGTTTTGATTGAATTTGTTCTGCATTCCAAGCAATTCGTCCAATGATAAGTAATTTCATATTGCTTCGTTGCTTCTTCTTAAAGAACGTAAAAGCTTCTAATAAAGCCAAAACATTTTTACGTGGATGCAACGCACCTGCAAAAACAAAATATTCAGAACCCTGTGCATATTCATCTTTTACTTTTTGTCTTTCTTCAAATGATAGGGGTTTATACAAATCATTGGCACCATTATAAACAATCGAAATTTTTTCTTCCGGCACACCATAGGTTTCTATTAAATCATTTTTAGAAAATGTAGATACAGAGACGATATGTTTTGCTTTTTGAGCAAATTTTGGTGTAAATTTTTGTAAATAATATCTAAACTTGAAAGGCAAATGTTCAGGAAAATGCTCAAATGCTAAGTCGTGAATAACCAATAGCTGTGGCACTTTTGTAGAAAGTGATAAAAAGCCATCTGTTGAGATAAATAAATCGGGCTTGTGCTTTTTTAAAACTAATTTAACCGACCATTCAAACCAAATATACCATAATATTGGATGCCTCGCTGGAGGAGGAACCACTATTGGAGTCACATTTTTGCCATAAATAAAGTCTTGATGAAAAGGTCTGTCAAAAATGAAAATAAATTCATGTTCCGGATGATTTTGAACAACACGTTTCAAAACTTCATGTGTAAACCAACCTATACCTTCAAGTTTGCCTTTAAGTAGGAAACGAGCATTAACTGCAATTTTCATTCTATTCGCAAATATATTGATCTATTTCAAAATAACTTACAAATTTTCTATCGATTGAACGCTAAATTGATTTCTAACGAATAGATAAGTAAATTTCAACTGCTATATAGAGAGGTTTGAATCAAAACATAATAATAAAATAATTTAAATAGTTACAAAATGAATATTCAAGGTACAATTTAATTGGTATAATTTACAGAATTGGAATCTTTGCATTCGTTTTTTTAAGTTGAAAGAAATTGTTTACTTAATAAAAAATGCCACCTTTTTTAATACACTGCATTTTTTTATAGTTTATTATTGCAAAGTAGATTATACAAATGCTAAAGAAAAATTTCATTTCAAATGTTCAAATTATACTTTTACTAAATATTTTGGTGAAGCCGATTTGGATATTTTTTATTGATAAAAATGTTCAACTCACCGTTGGTTACAGCGAATATGGTTTGTATAATGCGTTGATGAGTTTGACCATTATTTTTAATATTTTATTGGATTTTGGCATGACGAATTACAACAATAAAAGCATTGCTGAAAATAATACTCTTATTAAAAAATCATTGCCCAATTTAATCATTGCTAAAAGTATTTTATCTTTTTTATATTTTGGCATTGTGTTTTTAATTGCCCTATTATTTCAATACAAAGGCAGGGCATTGGAAATATTAGCGTTGTTAGCCATTGTGCAATTTTTTAATTCATTTCTACAGTTTTTGCGCAGTAATATTTCTGCCAATCATGATTTTGTGATGGATGGTGTTTTATCTGTATTGGATAAAATGATTATGATTGGAATATGTGGAGTGTTGCTTTATTCATCAAGCTTTAAAGGACAATTTATTATTGAATGGATGATTTATGCGCAAATGATTGCTTATATCATTGCCATCATTTTTGCTTTTATTGTAATTGTAAAAAAATATACTGTCATCCAGTTTAATTATTTTTCTTTTAAAGAAATGATTGATTTGTGCAAAAAAAGTCTTCCATATGCTGTGCTTATTTTATTTATGGGTATTTATATGCGCAGTGACACGTTGATGTTAGAAAGACTTGAAAGTGCCGCACAAAATGGTTTATATGCTTCAGCAAATCGGTTGTTAGATGTGGCAAATATGACGGGTTTTTTATTTGCTGGTATTTTATTGCCCATGTTCGCTCGATTGATTTCTAATAAAGGGAATATTAATGAAATTATTGTTACGAGTGCCAATGTGTTATTGCCCGTTTCGTTGGGTGTTGTGGCATTTAGTTTTATGTACAGTCATGAAATTATGTACTGGCTTTATAAAGACAATAGCGAACAATTATCATGGGTTTTTAGAATGGTCATGGCTTGTTTTCCTGCTTATTGTATTATGTATATTTATTCTACATTATTGACCGCAAATGGAAATATTAAATTATTAATTGCCATTGCAATTTCTGGCAGCATACTTAGTGTAGGTTTAAACTGGATTCTAATCATTCATTATCAAGCTTTGGGCGCAGCAATCACAGCCTTTGTGGTTGAATGGAGTTTAGCAGCATTGTATATCATTTATTGTATTCGTAAATTTTCATTGCCTGTAAACAGTAAATGGATCATTCAATTTGCCATCTTTTTTATCCTGATGTGTACTTTAAATTTTGCTTTAAAATCGATCAATTGCTCGTTGTATTGGTCAATGGCAATAAATTTACCAGCATTTGTTGCCATGGTTTATGCATTTAAATTTTGGGACAAAAAATTATTGATGAGTTATTTTAAACAATGATTATTTCTCTTGATAATTTAAATCTTTGCCAAAGCTTTCTTCTAAAAAATAGGCTGCTAAAAAAGCAATCACACAACAGGCAATTCCTGTGTAAAGTGCGCTGTTCAATTTTGTTATGTCGAAAGATTGTAACGTTGTGTACAAAATTGTAATTGGCACTAAAGCAGCTCGAATAAAATTTGGAATAGAGGTAGTAGCTGTAGCTCGAATATTTGTTCCAAATTGTTCAGAAGCACTTGAAATTAAAACAGCCCAATATCCTGCTGCAAATCCCAGTGCAACAAATAAAAAATAAAAGTTTTGAACCGATTGATTTTGCATAAAGAAATAAGCGATGACCATTACTAAAGTTGCCAATACAAAATACTGTAATACTTTTTTGCGACTTTTCATCCACTGGCTAATGATCCCAGAAAATAAATCACCCATCGTAACTCCTGCGTAGCAATACATGATTGATTTTGGGGGTTCTATTTTTCCTACAATGCCTAACTCTTTGCCTAACTCTGGACTTAACGTAATTAATATACCAATGCAATACCATATTGGTAAACCTATTAATATGCATTTGAAATAGGTCATGACTCTTTTTTTATTTGAAAACAATAAACGCAAACTACCCAATTGATTTCCTTCTTCTTTTACTTTTTGATACATACCAGATTCAAATACACCAAAACGAAGCGCCAATAAGCCCAAGCCTAAAACTCCACCAACAATATAGCAAGTGCTCCAACTAACGCCACTGCTTCCCAAAAGTCCGGCAAACACAGCACCAGAAACACCAACTGTAGCTACAATTGTAGTTCCCCATCCTCGTTTGTCTTTATGTAATATTTCGGAAACCAAGGTTATGCCTGCACCCAATTCACCAGCAAGTCCAACGCCTGCAATAAATCGTAATATTCCATATTGCGTAATATCAACTACAAAAGCATTTAAAATATTAGCAAGAGAATACAATAAAATCGATCCAAATAAAACGGAAAGTCGCCCTTTTTTATCGCCAATAATTCCCCATATTACACCACCAACTAACATACCAACCATTTGAATATTCAGTAACCACAGGCCATAATTCTCAATTTGATTCTCTGATAATCTAATTGCTTTTAAACTGGGTTTTCGAACAATACTAAATAAAACTAAGTCGTAGATGTCAACAAAATAGCCTAATGCGGCCACAATAACGGGAGTGCTTAAAATTTTCGCCTCTTTATTCATGGTTTAAAAATAAGAAACAAAATGTCAATAGAAAATTAATCGTTGAAATCTTCTTTTTTGCCTCCTAAAATAAATTTAAAAATTACAGGCAGAGTGGTAATTAAGATGATTCCAATCACTATTATTTCAAGGTGTTTTGTTAAATCAAAATTGAATTTTTCTAAAAACAAGGCATGTAAAAATTTGCCAGCCAACATCATCGAAAAAACCCAAGAAAATGAACCGATAATATTATACAAGGTAAATTTTTTAAAATCCATTCCAACAATTCCTGCAATTATAGGGGCAAAGGTTCTAACAATTGGTAAAAAACGTGCACCTATCACAGCCAATGCACCATTTTTGTCGTAGAATGATTTTGCTGTAAGTAAATGTTTGCGTTTGAAGAAAAAGGTGTCTTTTCGTTCGTATAAAAATGGGCCTGATTTTTTACCAAACCAATATCCAATGTAGTTTCCGATGATACCTGCAATTGATATTAACAGCATGATTCCAATATAATGAATTGGAAATATGTCTGTTGAAAATTTATCGGCAAATGTTTGAACATAAATACCAGCAACAAACAATAAAGAGTCTCCCGGAAGGAAAAATCCTACAAACAATCCTGTTTCTGCAAAAATTACAATAAGCAAAACCCATAAGCCACCATTCTCGATATACCATAATGGGTTTAGTAATGTCTCTTTTAATGTTTCTAACATTTTATAAATTTTGATCGCAAATATAGAGGAAATGTATTGTAATTTCTGTCTACCATAAAATTCAATTGAAAGAATTATGATTTTTTTATCATATTTAAATTTCAACTATTTAGAAAGAATAGCACCAGTCTATTTAAACCAATCCAAGTTTTTGTTTTAATTAAAAGCAAAAAAATAAACCAAATTAAAATTCAGTTTAAGTCATTTTGTCTTTTTGAATTCAATAATACTGCAACAAAGTCATGGTACTGTATGTTTACATGACAAATCGTATCAATGTTTTTATTTGGTTTATAGTTTGTGGTGTATGAAAGAAATAACCTTATATTAAAAATGAATTTAAACAATTTTACCATCAAAGCGCAAGAGGCAATTGCACAAGCACAGC